>DUJJ01000094.1 GCA_013329865.1 Candidatus Poseidoniaceae archaeon | reverse complement strand
GCGATGGCGGTCAAGAACTTTGCTGATTCACCGGTTGGTGAACAACCAATATTTGCGGTCCGGCATAAGATAAGATTGAGTCCAAATGATCTGGATACGAGTTTTAATTGTAAACGAGGCTATTGGATTTCAGAGGTCAAAGGCTGGCTGCCAACGATGTTGAAAATAAGGGATTTAGAATTCTCAAACCAAACCACGGAGGATTTGTATTGCGAGCCAAAATTATTCGGGTTACTCATGCATAGATTATTGGAACTCGGGCTGGAAAATCCGTTCGAAAAGAACCAGCCGCCTGTACTTCCACTACCAAAAACCTTCGAAAACAAGAATACAAACGATTTACTGGATCCAAAATTAGTTGAAGATGTGCTGTTGGAAGAAGGAATTTCCCTTTCTGCAGAAGGGTTTGATAAGACTAGGGCAGTGATGATGAAAGAACGCTTGATACATCTGGCGAAGTTGGTTAACCAAGGCTTAATTGGTAAATTTTCATTAGGTCAAACATATCATAATCGGACCCCAGAAGGATTGAGGACAGAATTGCCATTTTTCTTCAAACATAAAATTGACCTAAATGAAACCTATCGATTAGGCTTCACTATTCACGGTTTCAAAAAGCTTGCAGAGGTAACAGGTGTCGAGGTCAGTTTTGATGGCCGAGCAGATTTAGTTTTAGCCTTTAGAGACGCAAACGAGCGCGGCTTATTACAGGTAGTTGATCTGAAAACTACGGGCTGCAGAGGGGATTTCAACCAAGATAATCCAAATGAAGGCTCTGCTCTGCAGGTAATTCAAGGTGACCCATTAAGCAAATATCCTCAAACCTCTGCTGAGGAAAAAATACTGCGAAAGCATAAGCTACAACTCACCCTTTACTCGCTCGCCCTCGAGGCGATAGAGTCCGATAAACCAGAACCAGAACGCCGAGAAATTTTACCACCAGCAATTTTGATTGCTGCATCTGGTAGATGTGTTGAATTAACCAAAGAAGAATTTGAAACTACCAAGCGTGATTTACTTCTACACCTCGAGTGGATAGCAAAACTATCAGCAGAACCATCAGTGGTAGAGGAGCCGAATAGTTGTTCAGCCTCTGATGGGCAACAGTGTTTTACCTGCAATGCCATAGATTCGATAATAGAAACCGAAATTAACTCAATTTCTGACCAGCGATGATTAACGTCTCTGCTAATTTTTTACCAGTTTGCCAATGTTTGATATTAGAGAAACCAGCAGCGCCCCAGGCTTCAAGCCATTGGTTTATACTCAGTGTAGTCATGTTTACCCCAACATGTTCAGGCCAGGTTAGGCTTTCCTCATTTTCACGATAGTGATCGATGCCGATAACAGCCCACCCACCCGGATGAATCCATTGTTCAAAAAATACTTTGAGCATATTCTGTGGATCATCAAGATAGTATAAAAATTCCATAGAATGTAAAAAATCATATTTTCTTGACGGCTCGAACCCTGGCAAGAGACATTTTGAGTAGTTGCCATCAGGGTCGATTGACTTAGCCTTTTCAATCATTGCAGAAGCCCCGTCAATACCCTCAGCATAACCACAAGCAGAGTGGTTCTTCAAGAGTCGAACAACCCAACCGTTCCCGCACCCAACATCAATTGCAGAGAATTTGGCTGGCATGTCCTCAGCCTGTTTAAAGAGGAATTCTAGCATTTCATTTACAGCAAATGCATGTCCTCTTTCCATGCCCTCATCCTTGCCAATCAACGCCCAATCATGAAACACCTCAGTAGCAGGTCTTCTACTCATAGCATGCGCTCGTTAATGCAGTCAATAAATCGTCGTATCTAGTCAGTAAACTAACTGGGTATCTGAATTTGCACTGAGCTCGATTACGCCAACTGGGCCACTCCATGTCATCCAGTCCTCATATCCATCAACGAGCTTTTCATCGGCATTTTCCTTAGTTACACCGTTGGCAGCTTGTGATTGGGTCGAACAATAGATATTTTCCGCACCGTCAGTTATTGTTTTTAGCATCTCATGGAGTAAACCGTCGGGGAATGCGCCAGTACTATTTACCTTATCAATAAACTCTGAGTGTAACATTTTTACGCCGTCTCCGGCGAAAAATACGTCAACATCATAGCCGTCATTAACTGCTTGAGCAGCACAGGCAATGCCAACTACACATTTCGTCAAATCAACTTCTGGACTCGTCACAATCTTCACAAAAAACCTCTTAACCATACCACCTCGTATCGATTAAAGCATATTGAGTTATTGCGAGCAGCATGATAGCTGTTTGGTGATTTACTCTCGATTATATATGATGTTGATTTAGCAGAAATTATGACTAGTAGCGAATTGGTCGAAAGACAGATACCAGTAACAGTGCTAACAGGCTTCCTTGGCTCAGGTAAGACAACGCTGTTAAACCACATACTTTCTTCTACCGAGCACAAAATGAAATTTGCGGTGATAGAGAATGAATTTGGCGAAGTAGGTATTGACGAGAATATTTTGGTTGAAACTTCTGAGGAGAGTATCATCGAGGTGATGAATGGATGTATATGCTGTACTGTTCGAGGTGATCTAACTCAGCTATTGCACAATTTGTATGATAGAATCAAGGACTTCGATGGTGTTTTGATTGAAACGACAGGACTTGCAGATCCAGCACCAGTTGCCCAGACATTTTTTGTTGACGAGGGAATTGTTGACCGGTACAAATTAGACGGGATAGTTACCGTTGTCGACGCGAAACATATCATCCCTCATCTCGATGACGAGAAACCTGAGGGTATTGAGAACGAAGCGGTCGAGCAATTAGCGTTTGCTGACCGAATACTGCTAAATAAAATCGACTTAGTCTCCGACGAAGAAATTGAAGAAGTTCAGAATAGAATTAAATCAATCAACGCTTTTACGCCGATTTACCACACAGAAAACAGCATAATCTCACCTAGTGAGTTGATTAACATAGGTGCATTTGATTTGGAGAAAACTTTGCAGATGGATCCTGAGTTCTTGGATATCGAAGCAGAACATGAACACGACCAGGAGGTAACCTCGATGAGTGCGATTTTCACTGGTGATCTCAACATCAACAAACTGCACTTGTGGATTGGAAACTTAATGCGAGAGTTTGGGCAAGACTTATTCCGTTACAAAGGTGTATTATCGGTAAAAGGGATGCAGAAAAAGTATATCTTTCAAGGCGTTCATATGTTATTTAGCGGCGACTATAGTGATGAAGTTGCCCAGTGGAAAGAAGATGAAGAGCGCGTGTGTAGATTTGTCTTCATCGGTCGCAACCTAGACCATAAAATGCTGGAGCAAGGGTTTCTAAATTGTCAAGCAGAGGATTTACGCTTCAATGTCGGCGATATAGTATTGGCCAACATTGGTGGTTACGCCAAAGCGAAAATTTTGCAATGCTGGGATGCTGGTAATCCTTACAGGGTTGAAATTCAAGATGAGGAAAAGCGGCTCTTCTACGTCCCGATTGATACTGACAAATTTGTCCAGTCACTAGACTGAATTGGTTCATTTACCGCGTTATCACAACCAACCATCGACCCCCAGGTATCAAAGCTAAGCCTTGAAGGCGAAATATTACCAACTATCAACCCAACCAAGAATCATGTCTGAAAGCGCTGAACTCACCAGCATATTGTATCCACAAATCGACCCTCATGCAACAGGAATGCTGCCAGTATCCACTTTACACACTATCTTTTGGGAGCGTAGTGGCAATCCCAGTGGCCATCCAGTAATCGTGATTCATGGCGGCCCCGGAGGCGGCTCACAACCGTCTTATCGGCAATATTTTGACCCCAATAAATTTGATATTATTCAATTCGACCAACGAGGCTGTGGTAAGTCCACCCCATACGCAGAATTAGCAGAAAATAACACGCACAATTCGGTTGCAGATATTGAATCTTTAAGACAACACCTCGGAATTGAAAAATGGCACGTATTCGGTGGCTCTTGGGGCTCAACATTAGGTTTGATATATGCTCAAAACCATCCGACAAAGGTGCTTAGTCTAACTCTAAGAGGTATTTTCACATGTCGGAAAAGTGAACTTCACTGGTTCTATCAACAAGGCGCTAGCCATGTCTTTCCAGATGCTTTTGAGCCATACCAAAATCATATCCCTGAGGGGGAACAAGGCGACTTAATAGCGGCATACTACTCAAGACTTACCAGCGCCGATGTTAATGTCAGGAGGGCTGCAGCGAAACAATGGACGCGCTGGGAAATGGCTACTAGCCGACTATTTCCTGATCCAGAATATCTGGAAAAAGCCGACGATTTAGACTTTGCAGTGGCGTTTGCGAGAATTGAATGTCACTATTTTATCAACGGGATTTTTGTTGATGATGGGTATATCCTTGACAATTGTGACAGGATTAGCCACATACCAGTGACCATAGTTCAGGGACGTTATGACATGGTATGTCCAACTGTTAGTGCATGGCAATTACACAAAAAGTTGCCAAAAAGCAACCTGATAATTGTCCCAGATGCTGGCCACTCGATGGGTGAGACCAGCATTGCCAGGGAATTGGTTGTAGCGACAGATAATTTGTAATGAATTGTTAACTGAATAATCTTGACCTAATGAGGCGTTCCTTTGATATGGTGTGTATGAGTGGGGTTATTCAAGAGGATATACTCCAGGTGATTGTATGGCGGATGAGGGAACAATAACTCCAGAGATTCGAATTAGTGAACTTGAAGATGCACTTGCTACTGAAACCGAAAGGCTGCAGAAATTATTCGCAGCATATGAGGGTCAAGAAAAAGACCTGTTAGATGCGAGAGCAGAAATTGAAGTTTTAGAAAAGGAAATCATCGAGAGAGAAATAGAGAAAGAGGCCCAAGAATCGCTTATTGCAGAGAAGGACTTCCGCATCAGAGATCTCGAAATGAAGGCAACTAAGGCTGATAAGAGAGTGGAACACCTTGAGCCTGAACTTGAGAAAATGGAAGAAAAATATTCGCGTGAGAAAGACCGTCTCGGTAAAATATTCAACATTGCAACAGAACTTGACGACGATTTGAAACTCGCAGTTGCTGAAATGAAGGTCAGAGACGATTGGTATGTTTCCCATATGACCCTGTTCGAAGATTTGAACAAGGCGATTAAGGAGCGCTATGAAATGATTGAACGAGCAGTTGAAGCTGAGCGTAAGTCCCAGCACATGGCGAGAGCGTTCGAAGAACGCGTCGATGAAATGGTCGATGCACGGGCTGCCGAAATGACAGTGGAACAGGCTGAAGAAATCAATTCAAAACCGATGGGCTCAACAGAAGAGTCTGCTGATGCAGAGCAAGTTGATGAAGCGATTGAGAAAGCCACAGAAGAGGCTACAGAAGCAGAATCCGGTGCGGAAGCAGCAGCAGCGGAAGATGTGCCGGCGGAAGAAGCGCCTGCAGAAGATACACCAGCACCTGCTCCGGCGCCCACATGGGGCGATGATGAAGATCCCTGGGCTGACAACTAGGTGAGACAATGGGCGGCCTTGCAAGGGGCGGCCATGCCCCAGTGCTAATCACCTTCATGATGGGTTCAAGTGCGATTATCATTGGAGTAATGATTGATTCACTCAACGGACTGATGCACCTATTCGGGGTATTGTGCTGGATGGCTTCAGCCTTTTTTGTGAACTTTTGGCGCGATCCGGGCCGCAAAATCCCCGTTGAGGAAGGCGTAATCGTTTCACCCGCTGATGGTCACGTAATGTTCGTTCGACGAGAACGCGCGACCGGAAGAAGACCAACTGCAGATGAAACAAAATCATCGAAAATTGAGGTCGACGAACTGAGCGGACCGTGGTATCCAGAAGCCTTACCAGAACCGCAAAATTTTGCTACCGAACAAAGGTTTGTGCCAGTAGAGGGCGGTCAAGAAGCACCAACAGATGTGTTTAGGGTCGCGATATTTATGTCACCACTGGATGTCCACGTAAATCGCTCACCTTGTGCCGCGATAATTGAGCGAATGGAACACCGCACTGGGCTTGGTCGTAAACGAGGGCCATTTTTACGAGCAATGAAAAAAGAAAGTGAGCACAATGAACGAGTCAGGACAGTATTTCAAGCGGCCGATGGCTTACGTATCGAAGTCTGTCAAATCTCTGGCGCTTTTGCTCGGACAATAGTCCCATGGACAAATATTGGCGATGAACTGCGAAGAGGTCAAAGGTATGGAATGATTAGATTAGGTTCGCGGGTTGATATCAGAGTGCCAGCCAACTTGTTTGAACCAGTCGTTGAATCTGCGGAATCAGCTAACCCTCAATTCCCCAAGGGTCAATTTGTTCAAGCGGGTTCATCAGTTATATTCCGGAGTAGGTAGGCGATTATTATGGACAGGAAGGTTTCGCTAACTCTGGTCGGTAATAATCCTAAACCAGCCAAAATCCATCATTTAGTGAAAGCTCCAGCAAATACTCCATGGGCAAAAGAAAAGCAGCAATCTTGGGATGCCAATAAACCCGCAACAGTTTACATTACGCCTGAAACACTTCCAGATGGCACACCTTGTAGTGCAGTCACCGTTATCCTGCGGACTAAAGGGTGCCATTGGTGGTGGTCAAGTGGTTGTACATTCTGTGGTTATTTCAATGATACAAGAGACGATGTAACCAATGAAAATCTTCACTCGCAATGGGAATTAGCGAAACAGCAGCATGACAATTTTGCTGACCAAGCGATGGTAAAAATCTATACATCTGGCTCATTATTAGAGGATCGTGAAATTCCTATTCAATTTCAAGAAACAGTGTTAAGAGATTGTCATGAGATGGGCAAAGAATTGATTGTTGAGAGTCGCTGTGAGCAGTTGACTGAGGATAAATTGTCATGGGCAACCTCAATTAATCCAGCATTTACCGTCGCAATCGGTTTAGAAGCCTATGATGATGAAGTTCTACGCTTCCATATCAATAAGGGTTTTACTACAAAATCATGGGATCGAGCGGTGAAAAATCTACGAAAATTCAATCTACGGATTAAAACATATCTTATGTTTAAACCACCATTTATGTCTGAAAAAGATGCTCTTGACCACGGAGTTAGGTGGATCAAAGATGTTGCAGAGCGCAGCGATGAAATTTCCGTTAATCCAATGAACATCCAGCGAGGTACTGTAATTGATAGATTACATAGGCACAATGAGTATCGGCCACCATGGCTCTGGTCGCTTGTCGAGATGATTAAACAGGCACATCCACATATCTACCCTGATGGCGGAGTGAATGGTTCTCCTGACCAGGTATGTCGTTTGATTGTTCATCCAACCGCTGGTGGCAAAATTAGAGGTGCGCATAATTGTGGTACCTGTGATAAATTCGTAGTCGCAGCCATCGAGCGGTACGCCGTTAGTGGAGATCTACGAGAATTCGATGGGTTGTCATGCGAATGCCAGTCCGTCTGGCGCGAAGAGTTGGCCCTTGAATCTGCACTTCCATTACCATTAGGTATTTCACAACCTAGACGCGGCAATCGTATTGACAATCTTCGCTCTCTATAACCGAATTTCATATTCTACACTACTGAATGTTTATCATCACTCCACTTGTGGCTTGGATTGACCCCTACGGGGTCAAACGGGTGAAACATAATGAACAATACAATACTGCCAGATGTAACAGTTGGCTCGGGACAACCATCGATGGGAAGAGTAGCACTTACCCTGATGTTCGTTGGAATGTTCGGCCTCTTCGCTTTATTTGCAAATGTTTTCGGCTGGGACTCAATGCCAATTCTTGGCGACATAGTCCCACTCATTGGCAACCTCGGCGGCAGCGGAATTTGGTATTATTTGATCGGACTATTGATTGGTATTGGCATTATTGTAGCGACGCTAATCGGCGAGGTCGTCGTCGAATAGACGGGTGAAAAATATGGAACCGGTATTCGTTGCCTCTGGTATTTTATTGGCCATTTTGGTCATTGCTTCGTATTATGTGACTAACGGCATTGGTAGTATGGGCGCACCCATGCGCCAATTCGCGTTATTTCTGATGAACAAAGCTCCAGTCGGGTTAGTAGACCTATTCAAAGACGAACCAGGAAGCGGTAGCCGCACTTGGATGAAATATGGCACTGGCTGGTTTTTGCTGGCAGTAATTTGCGGATTCATCGGTATATGGCACAAATATGATCCGACTGCATTGGATTCCCTCGCTAGTATTGGTTGGTCATATGATGATGGTTCTGCATTGGCAGATTTCACTAATTCAGTAATGGGGATTGCGTTCACATATTTGCTGGTCGGGGGTTGTTTGGTTGCGGTCTCTAGAATCGGTGAAAACCGTTTAGCAAGTGAGGCGAATGCTTCGATGGTTGCGGTGCTATACACTGCGTCAATGAGTTTTAGCCTAATTCTAATACCAATAGTCTTCAGGTTCGTCGATTTACCTGACGAACAAAGCATTAGGGACCTGATAACGCTAATGACCACATATGTAGTTTCAAGCTTGTTCTTCATTGCTCTACTAATGAATGTCCTAGCAACCTATTCAGTCAGGGGAGAAGGCACCTCGTCTATCACGGCCTGGTTCTTGATAATGGCAATTATTGCTCGCCTGGTTGCTTCTCTATACCATGTGCTAGGAGAACTTACCGACAACACGCAGATGGTTTGGTTGTCCGAACGAGTCTTAGATGGGTGGGTCCCATTAGCGCTTATGTTTGCACTCGCCTATCACGTTATTCCTCATTCAGCGAAAGCTCCAGTGTGGTCCGCCTCTCTACTCAACGCTAACATGATTCTGCTATTTGTTACGGTGCCACCGTTCTTCATGACTGAAGCAAACGCCGGGGAGCTATTGCAAAATCTGGGTGCTCTGCTACTAACATTCTCGATGTTGCCATTATTCGCCGGCTCGATTAATCTGTTAGTAACAGCATCAGCCAATTCTGGTAACGTATTGAAAAATCCAGGTTCACTTGCGGCAACCTTAGCCATGTTCTTATTACCAATTTTCGCTGTTGGCGGTTACTTTACCGGTATGGACACACTTACAGGAACCGATAAGATGTTGACTATGTCAACTACTATTGATGATGGATTCATGTTTACGGTTGGTGGCTTGATGATGCTATCAGCGATATTTTCTTCATATCCACTCGCTGCTGGCAAGAAACTTGCTGATACATCAAGGGGCAGTATGGCAGCTTGGTTCATGATGTTTGGGGGATTGGCCGCAACCATCACTATGTTGATTGGTGATTTTACCCAAAAGGCAGTGCTTGATTCAGGTGTTGAGGACGCTGTAGCCTCCACCTCAGGGTTTTACCTTACGGCTGCAGCAATGTTCTACCTTGTAACCATTGCAGTTGTATTAGCAACTCTTGTGCTAATCAGAACGGGGACCTCTGCACAGAAGCTGAAGGAAGTTGCTTCAGCCGAATCCGATGTTGAAACTTACACCCTCGTTGGGGGCACGACTACGACCATACAGCAACTAATCGGTAGAGGCGTTGGCATTAACACGACCCTTGTTGTTGGCGACTCTGTTGATGATGAGGGAGGTTCGACAGTAATTGCTGTATCTGCCTCCTTATACAACGATGAGATAACAGAATTCCCCGAAGAAGAAGTTCAAGCAGTCGAAGAAGTAGTTGAACCAGACCCGGATAAGCAACTAGTGATGCTGGTAGATTACCTAAAGAAAACTAACCAATCCGTATTTGAGTTTTTCAAATCAATTGATCTTGATGACTCGGGGAGCATAGATGGCTTTGAGTTCCAACAAGCACTGATCAGTAGCGATGTTGGAGAATATCCTCCATGGGAGTTGGAGGGGCTACTGTCAGCCATAGATTTGGACAGCGATGGCAAAATCAACCTTCCAGAATTAGATATTGCACTTGCGCAGATTGCCGCTAAATACGCTTCCGTAGAACAAGAACCGCCTTCAGAGGAAGCATCATCTGAGGAAGTTGATGAGGATACAGACGATGTAGCAGCAATCACTTACACTAAAGCCTCGCTAGCGAAATTAAAGAAAGCCGAACTAATTGAAATTGCCAAATCCCTTGATGTATCTACATCTGGCACTAAGAGTGACTTAACCTCCGCGATTTTAAGTGCTTGACAGGCGATGGCGTATGAAAATTGGTCTAGTCGGTAAACCTAATGTCGGCAAATCGACGTTTTTTGCCTCGGCAACCTTAGCGAAGGTCGACATTGCGAACTATCCATTTTGTACCATCGAACCGAACGTTGGTGTGGCGTTTATCGCTGCAAGACTAGATTGTCCTTGTAAAGAATTGCGACAAAAATTACAGAAGGACGGCAGGTTAGGTCCGATAGATGAAAACGACCCACGTAAAGGTAGTATTTGTCAGCCAAGAACCGGTAGTTGCACCGCATTCAAACGGCTAGTGCCATGCTACTTGGTTGATGTTGCCGGATTAGTTCCTGGCGCTAGTGAAGGGAAGGGAAGAGGGAATGCCTTCCTTGCTGATTTGTCAAATTGTGATGCTCTTATCCAAGTAGTAGATGCAGCAGCCACAACAGATATTGAAGGCAACCCCTCATCTCCAGCAACCGATGTTAACGTTGCGGCCCAGTCAATTCAGCAAGAAATAGACTTCCTCAGCTTGGAGCTTGATAATTGGATATTAGGATTATTGGAAGACAGCTGGTCACGTGGTGTGCGAAGAGTTCAGTCAGAAGGTGAAAAAGGCATATTGAACTTTTTACATGACAAATTATCTGGTTTGGGCTCGTCGTTAATATTGGTAACCAGAGGATATGAACAATTCAAACATCAGTATGATGATTCAACCCCTCCGTGGGATTGGAGTCGAGAAATTTTGCAATTGTTAGCTCAGAACCTTCGCCGTGAATTATTCCCCATTCATATAGCGGCCAACAAAGCAGATCTTGCTATCGATGGCGTGTTGGATTTAGTGAACGCTAACGGCATAGTAGTGGCTTGCATGGCAGATATGGAGTTAGGCTTGCGGCGAGCGTCGGCAGCGGGCATGATAGACTATCAAATCGGTTCAAATGAGTTTGTTATTGCCGATGACAGTAACCTATCCACTAAACAGTTAGATGCGTTAAACAAAATGCAGGCGAAATTGACTGCTGCGGGGTCAACCGGAGTTGCCAAAGTTATCGATGAAGTCCTGTTTGAAGAATTGAATCACATAGTAGTCTATCCAGTCCAAGACGAGGGGCAATGGACTGATGGTGACGGCAAGATACTCCCAGATGCTTTTGTAGTACCTCAAGGTATAACTGCTAAACCACTGGCTTACAAGGTTCACAGTGATCTCGGAGATGGGTTCATCAAAGGTGTCGACGGGAGAACAAGACGAGCAGTCGGTGCGGACTATGAACTAATGAATGGGGACGTCTTGAAAATTCACTCAAGGTAATTAATGCCCTTTCGGTCGCTCATATTCAGGTGTTAGCCTAGCCATGTTCCCAGCAAAGTGTGCACTTCTAAGGAAGAACCAAGCTGGGGCAAATAAGGTTAGCCCGATTAAAACGAGAAGAAAGTATAGCCCCCATGGGTCGACAGAACTGATGTACATGCCCCAGAACGTCCATAGTACGGGAATGTAGAGAAACATACTATATCTTCTTGCCACTAGTGATAGTCTTGCATTACGCAATTTTTCGCTGTATAGATTATCAATTTCTTCCTCTGTAGCAATTTTCATTTCTACAGCGCAACGAATGCAAACTTGAGCGCGCGGTCCGTTACCATGAATAAATTGGTCACGAGTAAAGGTCCCCAGACAATACCTACAAGTTGGCATTAACTCCCCTCGTGTAGACCTAGATTGTCTTGATTCTTCAAGCATCCGATTTTAGGGTCAAAAATGCTTTAATTATTTCAATTCCATTCTTTGAACCAATGGATTCGGGGTGGAATTGGACGCTATGAATTGGCTGAGATTTATGCCGCAATCCCATGATTGACCCATGCTCATCAACACTATTCGTTGAAAATTGCCCGGACCCTTTACCGGCTATTACTAGAGAATTATACCTGACATATAATCGATTCATGTTGTCCCCGCGAAATAGCCCAGAACCATCACTCTGGCAGGCAACTGGCGTACCGTGGATTGCTCCATTAGGGTCTTGAATCAAATCATAACCGTCCGTGATACCAATCGCCTGATGACCTAAACAGATACCAAGTAGTGGAATATTCAACTCTCCTGTTAGCGCTAATTTCGCGATAGCCATTGTTAATTTCGAATCTTCAGGAACACCCGGCCCGGGACCTAATATAATGTGAGACGGAGATTTATTGTTTAGCAACTTAGTTAGGTTTGCAGCTATTGCATAATGCTCAGAGATTTTATCCCTACCATTAACTATGCACACCTCATAACCGAGTCCTGCTACCACATTTGCGATATTTAGAGTAAAAGAATCAAGGTTGTCAATAATCAACACACTATTGGCAATTCCCCTATCCTTCTCAGGGTCAGTGACTGTCTTTATGCCACCACAATGGGAGAAATTAAACTGATTTTCTATTGGTAATTTTGTCACATCGAGGGCTCCACTGTTGGTTAGATTAAACTCAGGCTCAAGCCAACCGCAGGCTTTTCGAATCGCCTGCGACTTCCATACAGCTTCAGCAACTTCCATCTCTGGTAAGGAACGGATGGTGATACCACCACCTGCTCCAACAACTCCAGACCAAGACCTACCGCGTTTATGAGCTTCTAAGGTGCGAATCAAAATATTCCATGAACAGTCATTGGTAAACGGATCGAACCAACCAACTGAACCGGTCCAAAATGACCTATTGGTGGCTTCGATTTGATCAATCGCCGCGCTTACCATGGTTCTCGGACATCCTGTTATGCTACCTCCGGGAAAAATAGCATCAAGTGCATCATTACTTGTGTATTCAACTGATAATTTACCAGTTATGTGCGATACTAAATGATGCACATTAGCGTATGATTCCACATCAAACCGTGCAACATTGACAGTTCCTACATCAGAAATTCTAGTCAAATCATT
>DUJJ01000140.1 GCA_013329865.1 Candidatus Poseidoniaceae archaeon | reverse complement strand
TATCGACTCTTCAATCACCAATCTAGTGGAAAGCCACCCGATATTAATACAACAAACAACTCTCGAAGACGAAATACTCTCAGTTTTGTGGTGGAATTCCGATAGTTCACAACCCTTAGCGCTCAATTTCACTGCTGTTCAAGAAGAAGATTCGCAAATTAACACACTGCTACAGTCAGTATTCAACAACATAGGGCCAATTGTAGCGATATCAGCGAGCGTTGTTTTATTGATGTGGGTGCTAATTAGGAGACGGAATCGCAATTCGCTGATTCTAGATGATACTGAGTTTGAAGATAGCGATGGTGACGAGCCGGCTGACGAAGATAACACATTAAACTCTGCAGACTATGGCCTCGAAGATTATGCAAGGCCAAAACCAATAGTTGATTCTGATTACATCACTAAACAGGTAGATGAAACTCCAATTTTGACTGAAAACCTCCCGGCTGAAGAAAAACCCACAGATAGGAGAGCATTTACCATAGACAATGATGCTGAATTTGTCGAAAAAAGGGATGTTAAGAGACGAAGTGGTAGAATTAATCGTAATGCGCAAGGCCCAATCATGAGCACGAAAAGAAAACGTTTAGATGGAAAGTTGGACATTCCTGGGGAGCGAGTAATTACTAACAAGAGACCAGTGACTAAACAGGATCAGAACGCACCATCAGTAAGGAAAGTTCGTAAAGTTAGGACCGTCAAGAAAGATGACTAAAGGCGTAGAAATTCTGCTCCTTGCTGGATACCACACGCATCTTTGAGGAATCTGTTTAATCCATTTATATGGTCCTCATCAAGGCGGTTGAACACCTCGCTGAAGTATTGGTCTAAGCGAGAGGTCGATAAACCCGAACTGCTCGCTGATAATTCGACGATGAGATCTCTTCTATGTTGGTTGTTTTCAAACTCAGTTAATTGCTCCAGTAATGATTCATAGGCTTTCTTAATACTCCCTAACGGAGTATCTCTCCGTGCCGCAAATACACCGAATACCATTGGGCAACCAGAGATATTTTGCCACTCAAGGCCCAAATCCAAGATTACCTTGTCGGGGTATTTTTTTGAGGCATCGAGCGCCCTATCACCGATTATCAGGGCTCCATCTGAAACTGACAACATGGTGTCGATATCTGGACCCATTACAGTAAGTTCTGGTTCAAGGCCTTTCTGTTTCAGGATATACTTTAGTAGCGCAACAGATGAAGAGGAATCTGATGGTAGAGAGATTGAGGTCATCTCTTCAATTGGAGTTGAACCAAATACCAAGACACTTCCAACTTCACCTTTTGAACAAATTCCTAAATCTGGCAAGAGTACGAGTTGATGTGAGTTTTTAGCATAATCAGCTGCGGGAATCGGTGCAATTATGCAATCCCGGCGGAGTAGGTGACCGGTGAGCCAAGATGGCGGTGCTGAAAGAACATTCCAGTCTGTGCTTAACTGAAGAAAAAGCGGGTCACAATTCATAAATGCCACCCGACCGATTGTATTTTTCCACGAGGAAAACCTAGTGTTGTCGAGTGCTGGAATGTTTACTACCATATTTTACCCTCATGCAATAACATTTAGTCGCCTCGGACGTTTTGGTGGTTCGACGTTGATGGTTGTGAAGTAGGTGTAGGTTGTGTTTCGCTTAATGGGCACGAAGCCTGCATCTTTGACCAATTTAGCCATTTGATAAATATCATAGTTGAGGCTTGAATTGGCGCCAGCAAGGTGCATGATAGACTCCTGCCTAACCGTGCCATCAATGTCATCAGCGCCATAATTCAAGGCTAATTCTGCTACCTCATCACCAATGTTCATTCGATATGCTTTGATGTGTGGGATGCTATCTAGCATCAGTCTAGACACAGCAATTGTCCGCAATACTTCATTAGATGTTGCGAGTTGAGCCTCTGGTAGCCTAGTTGAATCTGGTAGGAACGGATATGGAACAAAGCACTGGAATAAGTTGTGTTCATCAGCAAGTTTTCGCAACTGGTCCATGTGTAATACTCTATCACGGATACTTTCAATGGTTCCAAATAACATTGTGCAGTTTGATGGTATTCCCAGTGCATGTGCTTGCCGGTGAATTTCCAAATATTCACTCGAGCTTTCTTTACCGTTACAAATTATTTTCCTGACGTCATCGTTTAGAATTTCAGCCCCACCACCAGGCATGGAATCTAATCCAGCCGCCTTCAATCGTTCCAAGGTTTCTTGATAGGTGATGTTACTCTGTTGGGAGAGGTGCTTTATTTCGACCGCAGTTAATGCCTTGATAGCTATATCTGGATAATGCTGCTTAGCGACATTAATTAGATTCTCATAATGCTCGACATCCCAATCAGGATGTAGGCCACCAACGGAATGAACTTCGTCTACAAGATTTGCATACTTTGCCATTTCTTCAAGATAAGCATCAATTGAAAGATCATATGCATCAGATTGTCGCTTACTACGCCTGAAGGCACAGAACTTACAAGCTAGAACACAAATGTTGGTTTGATTAATATGAACATTTGAGTTAAAGAAAACATATTCTTTGTAACGTGCTATTTTGGCCATGTTAGCCAATTGGCCTACTTCGTGAAGATTTGGGTGTTCGTATAATTTGATACCATCTTCAACTGTGAGTCGCTGACCGGATTGCAGTTTTTTAACTATATCGGAAAGCCCACTACTCCACTGTTTAGCGCTAACCATTCGACTTAGATTTGCTGCCCAATCGGCGTCGCACCCGGCGGAAGCAGGCGTTGAAATCCAACCGGGCATAGTGAATGTATCCTGCCGTCCTTCAAATATATATGCAGAAAATCTACCGAGCGATACCGATTGCAAATATTTTAGAATTAACAATAAATTTCCTAAATTCCTCGATAACAACCACCAAAACGGCGACAAAAATGATTATCATCCAATCATCAAATGATAGCACTTTAGTCGATAATAGACTGCCGATTTCAAAACTGGTGAGTGGTATGGTGACACTCGCCAACTGGACGAAGAATAGTAACAAACAAAACGATGCGACAAAAGCAATGTTAATTGCTTTGTTGGAAAAAACGCCCAAGGAAAATATGCTCTCTTCTTGAGACCTACAGTTCATTACATTAAACAATTGAAACATGATAAACACAGATAGGGTCATGGTCTGCGCGTGAATAAACCGCTCGTCAGCATAATTTTCCCATTCGGCAATTGCAACTGCATCACCTTGATTACATGCTGCTTGATCAAACGGTAAGTTACTGCCGTCAGAAAGCGGCAAACCATCACATTGTTCTAGACCACCACCAGCTAAGAAGAATACCAACAGAGTCCCGGCAACCATAACCGCACCAAGATAGAAAATCAACCATATATCATTTTTATTTGGTAGGCCCTCATCTACTGGCCTCGGTGGTCTGTTCATTACATTTCCATGTTTTTTCTCAACTCCAAGAGCGACTGCTGGAGGGCCATCCATTAGAATGTTAATTACTAAAATTTGAGTTGCTGTCAACGGTAAACTCCAGCCAAAAATAAGTGTGGAAATTACGATTAATGATACCGCGGCGACGTTTGTTGATACTTGATAACGCACAAAGTTACGTATGTTTTGGTATATTTTTCGGCCCTCTTCAACTGCATTAACTATATTTGCGAAGTTATCATCTTGTAACACCATATCAGCGGCATCCTTGGCTACATCTGTCCCAGAAATACCCATTGCAATACCGATATTTGCCCTTGATAATGCTGGTGCATCATTTACCCCGTCACCAGTCATTGCAACTATCTCACCTTGATTTTGTAGGGAACTAACAATACGCATTTTCTGGTCTGGTGTGACGCGTGAAAATATTGTAGAATTAACAGCAGCCTCGTCCATTTCTGCATCACTGAAGTTGATAATTGAACTGCCATTCACTGCCGGAATACCACCATCTGTTATACCCAACTCCTTTCCGATAGCGCTGGCGGTAAATTGTTGGTCACCAGTAATCATCTTAACCTTGATTCCGGCATTCTGACATATTTCAATTGCGTCTTTTACTTCCGGACGAGGCGGGTCCATGATACCAATTAAGCCCAGGAAGATAAAACCAGATTCAATCTTGTCCACATCATAGATATCCTCATCATCATCTAATTGACGGGCGCACAACGCCAAAACCCTCATTGCTTTACCAGCCATATCCTTGTTGGCCTCAGCAGCGATATTGAAATCCTGCGGCTCTATTGGAACAATTTCATCACCGGACACTTTCCACTCAACTAGGTCGATATATCCACCAGCGCCACCCTTGGAGAAAACCCAACGTTCACCCTCATACTCATGGATTACTGACATGCGTTTACGTTTGGTATCGAAAAAGAACTCATGTAACCTGCTGTGACGCTGAGCAAACTTATGCACGTCGCCATTGATTTTCCATCCTGCAACAGCACAAGCAGAATCTGTGGGGTCGCCCAGTGCATTCCACAGCCCGTCAGTTTTACTAATTTGAGAGTTATGACATAGGCTTAGACAGGCTGCAGCCAACCTAAAGCCAAGGTCATTTTGATGCTTGGATAAATCATCATCCCCCAATGGCTT
>DUJJ01000065.1 GCA_013329865.1 Candidatus Poseidoniaceae archaeon | reverse complement strand
TGATGACAAAGAAAGGCGGCGTCATAAGCTGCATTTCGAATGTCTGTACTCATCGAGGCATGATTCTTTGTGATAGTATCAAGAAAATCACTTCTATCACGTGTCCATATCATGGGCGAACATTCTCGCTTTGTGGTAAGATTAAGCATATGCCTAAGTTCTCGGAAGTCGAAAACTTTCCAGCACCTAGTGATGATTTGCCGAAAGCAAAGGTTGCAATATGGAATGGGCTCATCTTCGCCAGTCTAGATTTGCAAGACTCTTTCGAAAATTACATACAAGATGTTGAACAGAGAATGAATTTTATCGATTTTTCAAATTTTACCAAGGATGATAAACTCAACAGAGAACACAATCTGTCCGCAAACTGGATGCTTTATGTCGATAATTATCTTGAAGGGTTTCATATTCCATATGTGCATAAAGGACTTAACTCAGTAATCGATTATTCTAATTATGAAACCGAGGTTTATCGAAATGCAGTATTGCAGGTCGGTTATGCTTCCAAAGGCGATGATTGTTTTACTCTTCCACCAGAGCATCCTGACTTTGGGAGCAATATTGCAGCGTATTATTGGTGGATATTTCCCAATCTTATGTTGAATTTTTACCCATGGGGTCTTTCAATAAATGTTGTAATGCCAAACGGTGTTGGTGAAACAAAAGTAATCTATTACGGCATGGTTGGTGACCAAAACAAGGCAGGTCGAGGAGCTGGAGGTGACTTGGACACGGTTGAACATGAGGATCAGTGGATCGTAGAAGCGTGTAACAAGGGTATGAAATCAGTGTTATATCAGAGAGGACGGTATTCACCGTCTATGGAAAAAGGGGTTCATCATTTTCACAGGCTGCTAACTGAGTAGACTCAGAGTTTATCCTGTGCGGGCGCACCGGTTGTGACATTACCATCTTGATCGATGATTATCGGTGTGCCTTCTTCCCAGCCTGGGCAGTTGCTGGATACCCATGTTCTGGTGGCCCACTCACAGATATCGTATCCGCCAGACAAGATTCCAGATCTCTTGATGTAACCAACCTTGACGATATCTTTGTCCTTAGATAGGACATTACCGAGTTGCTGGCTCGTGGTGCCGTGACGCATGGTGCTATTGATATGCTCCAAAATTTCCGCTGTGTTGCGAGGTCGTTCTCCTAAAAATTTCTTGATTTTCTCTCTAATTCTGGTCGTTTTCATATTAATCACTCCTTCGTCACGCAGCGCATATCCGTCAAATAATTGCCACTAAACCACAGGACACTGGTTGGTGATATAATAGTTCCTCCATAATCATGACTTTGTTACATTTAGGTACCAAATTAAGTGTAAAAAGTGAACTGATTGTGCTGGCTTGTAAGTATAAGCCTACTTTTCCAGTGGAAATACGTAACTATATGTAACTAACAACTCGATTAATGACCAATATTATAAACGATAGTCTATTAGCAAACTTTGAGGTGACATTTTTGTCCAAGAGCAGGATTAGAAGTCGCTATCAGAGACAAATTCTCGGCTGGCTAACAGATAACAGTGGCTCCGTTTCAGAAATTTCTAAATCGGTCGGGATCAGAACTCCGCATACATCGCTGGCCTTGAGTGAATTAAGGAGGAAAAGTTGGGTTTATCGGGATGACAATTATGGTATTAGAGGAGCAGTCCACAGTATTACTGAGGTTGGTCGTAAAAGGCTGGAGCAGGATAGGTTGGAATTATACCGTAAATATGCCAACAAATCACTTGTGCAACATGACGGGATTTTACTGGAATCAAGTGGGCGTGAATTACTCCTTTGTTACCGAAAAAGTCCACCAAATTCACTAATCCCCCTGCCCATCTATCCCCTAGATAGTGACTCAATCGATGTCAAAGATTCCACTGGAACCGAAGGGGTGATCTGGGCCTCAGTAATCCCGGACTCCATCAAATGGTATTCTGCAGAAAATATGACGCCAATTAATCCACCCGGGGAGTTGAGTCTAGGGACCCTTGATGCTTATTCACAGTCGACACAATCGTTCGCATTAGTTCGGGCAAATCTGTTAGAGCCGATTAAGCAATGGAATGTGCCGCCGGGAACAGGTTTCCGCACACCAGATTATTCGCAGAGGGAGTTGCCAGCGTTAATTTCAGCGGGTGAACACTACCTTGGAACCATACCGGGAACTGAAATTGAGGTTACATGGAATAACCGGTTACATGCCCACTTAACTTCAGAGATTGACATCAACTTATTGGTTAATGCATTTTCTCGAAACGTAGTAATTCTGCGTAATAATCCAGTAAAGCCAGAACTTCCAACTTTGCCAATCGGCAGCATTTTGCACTGGCTGAGACAACGGCACAAGAGATTAGATGAAGAAAGCATTATTGCAAAATTTCGCCAAATAAAATCCTCGATTAAGGCGGGGTCAATCAATAACCTAAATTCAACAACCCAACGAGCTCTAGCCCGTGATTTCGGTTATTGTGAGTGGATAGATGAATTTCCCAACAATGTCGAGATTTCGAATATCACTACTGAGGGCTTGATTTCGATCATTGATCACCTTCGCACCGAATACACCACAGATTACATTGTTGAATGGGACTGGGACATCGACCGTGATATCGAATTTCTTACACACTTATTACGTGACCCAAGATGTCGTTTGTTGATTACCAAAACAGGGCCGTTAACGAGGATACCGTCCTCATTGGCAATGTTGGTATCAATGCCAAAATTGGCCATAGCTGAGTTGAGATTACCCAATAAGCATGTGGTAAATATCGAATTAAGCAATTCACATGGTCAACAGGTTAATGTTGCGCACAGCGTGATACCAAACAGTGCGATTGAGATACTACAATCCTATGAGGCCGGTGCATGGAACTTAGGCACTATGACGGGGTCATCAGATGATTTCGGCAAGCGCAGTGAAATTTGGCAGGCACTGAATAAATATCCTGAGGGAGACGAAGGTTGGGCTAACAATATTGAGTTGGATAATCCCTTGGCAGCATGGATTGCGACACCGGATTATTTTAGAGCGAGTCGATGGGTAAGAGTCGTCAGTCGTATTCAAGGAGAGTGGGCAGACCTTCTCGATTGTGCTAAGACACCTGCCAGACTGTTAATTTCCAGCCTAAATCAAGCAAGTAGTAGTTGGCGTCGCTCAGCAATTGAGGAATTATCTCAACGCTTCGTTATCGATAATCAAATATTGATAGACATTAGCAAGGACGACCGGGATAATCTTCAGGCGAGTGCAATATCGAGTGCGATTTTGCTCGTATGTGATAAGTTACCTGACGAATTTTTTCACCATGTCAGTGATGCAGTCGATGATTGGTTAGACTCACCAATTTTCGCTGATAGGGTATTAAATGCATTATTCCAGCAATCCGGCTCCGGCACTAACGACAGGTTCAATGTCCTGCAAAAAGTGATGTTAGCGTCCGAAATTCACCCGAAAGATTCGATTTTGTATAATTGGGGGAGGTATATCAACTATCTACAAAATTCGGACATCATATCCAACGAACTGGCTAGAGAATTTATGTCATCACTGCCATATCATTGGTGGTATGGTAATGCGGCCGAATGGCTAGTAGGTCAAATGTCAAGTTCTGCTGGTAGAAGATGGATTGCCGACCAATCCGTGCCATGGCCGGCATTGTTGTTCCGCCTAGACGGCGAGGTATGGGGGCCACCCGGGTTTCCTAGCAAATTTGTTCGGCGAATACCAACAACGGCAGACTTGTTGTTCATACCAATCATGCAGGATTGTCATGCCAAGGATTTTTTAATGGACACATTTGATTTAGCATCCTATCTCGAAGACCGGAAATATCGAATAACACCAAGGACTCATCCTAAGTTAGCATATTTGGCTATGGAATTTTCAACTTGGCCAGACTTCTCACACCGGGTTATCACTGAGGGTAATCCGGAAATCGGTTCACTGATATTTGGTATATCATATCATAAGAATATCCGCTGATACGATGGTTTCATTTATGACATCGTATTCAGTTATTTGCCGCACTAGCAACATCGGGCAG
>DUJJ01000193.1 GCA_013329865.1 Candidatus Poseidoniaceae archaeon | reverse complement strand
TGCCGCACTAGCAACATCGGGCAGAGCTACTGTGAAATTGCAATGAAGTTCGATACCAATGTGCGGTCCGCTATCGAAGACCAAAATGACCCTAAAGGGAATGATTTTTGGGGCAAAAGCGGTAAACCATTTGGTAGGTTATGGGTCCTTGTGTGACGTCAGAATGAACTCAAGACAACCACCCTATCAAACAGCACGCCCCGGCACCGAGGGTCAGGCCTTGGAGCAATGCGATGAAACAGGCCGTTAGGAGCCGGGGCACAGTGCTAAACAAAATCTGTAACAAATCAAAAACTTTGGACGTAAAAGAGCGATTAACTCAAAGGCCAATTTTGTCAGCAACATACAATGGCAAATGACAGTGTTTACGCCTGTTGTCTAGTTGGAGGTACCTTTGACAGGCTTCATGCAGGGCACAAGTTATTACTCGGTATGGCAATATCACGATCAGAAAGGGTTGAAATCCACGTAATCAGTGACGAACTTGCAAGTCGTAAGTCAGCCTTCATCCAGAGCTATGATGACAGGATTGAAGCAATTCTAGACTGGCTGGGAGAAAAGTCCTACCATTCGGTTAAATTATTCCAACTGAACGATAGTTTTGGACCTGCTCCAACCCATGAATCTGCGGATGCGATTATCGCAACTCCGGAAACAGTGGGTAACTGTCAAGAAATAAATCGACAGAGAATTGTCGCCGGATTACCAGAATTGTCAGTATTGGAAGTACCACATATGCTAGATTTCTCTGGACAGATAATTAGCAGTTCACGAATCAGAAGCGGGAGAATAGATCAGGATGGTAATCCATGGTTAAACAGTCAATTACGGACTAGTGAAATGAAAATGGCCGCAACCCTTGATAGCGAATTAAAGACCCCGATGGGTAACTTGTTCAAGGGTCCTGAAGAGTTCCCAGAGGTAGCGATGGCCGAGGCGCTAGAATCTATCGACCGCCAAAATAGCTCAATAATTGCCGTCGGCGATGTATCGGTGTCAACTCTGCTAGAAATGGGTGTGATACCAGATATCGGCATCATTGACGGCATGACCAAGAGGGAGGAGCTCAAGGAATCAGAAAAAGTCAATCCTTCCGGCTTCCAACACATCTTGGCAGCGAACAATCCACCAGGACACCTGACTCCATCCCTTGTCAAGGCTATCGACGAAGCGCTCAGCAATGAATTTCCCAGCGTCATAGATGTTGATGGAGAGGAAGATTTAGCGCCGATAATCATTCATTGCCTTGCACCTATTGGAACCGCAGTAATCTACGGTCAGCCAAAGGTTGGAGTAGTTGTGCAAATCTCAAGTATTGCAGTTAAGTCACGATGCCGAAACATATTATCTATGTTTGAGGTGGTTGGTTGAATCAGAACCCACTAATTTCAATCACGGTGTGCGTTAGAGATGGAGTTCAATGGATTGATGGTTGTTTAGAATCTCTGAAGAATCAAACTTATCGGCCACTAGAAATCATTGCGGTCGATGACGGTTCGACAGACGGCTCAACCCAGCAATTACAAAAATGGCACAATCCGGATTCTGAAATCCCAGTTTTTGTTCTCAGTCAAGAAGCAGAGGGCCTATCTGCCGGCAGAAATTTAGCCGTGATGCATGCCAAGGGTGAGTGGGTTGCCATAACCGACATTGATGTAAGACCAAGTCAAAATTGGATAACCAGTCTTTACGAGAAATCTGGACCTGTTGATTCTGACGAGGTTGTTGTTGCGGTTACTGGGAGGACAATATTTGAGCGAGCAGATGACATAGTCAGTCTATTGCGGTCTGTTGAAATAGAGTCAAAGTATCGCTCGAGACCTCGTAGGACCAGTCTAGCGAATGGACCTTGTTCAATGTTTCACAGTGCCTCCTTACGAGAGATTGGGGGTTTTGACCCAGCATGGTACCATGCTGAAGATATGGAGGTAAGTCTGAAATTAGTTGGCAATGGAGGTACTATTGTCTATGCTCCAGAGGCTGTAGTGGCACACGTACCTGAATCAGGAAGAAAGCGATTTTTAGACAAACGCTCCAGAGATGCTAGAGCCCATGTTAGGATAATCAGAAAATATCCCAAGCGGCGAAGACCTGGACCTGATTTTGACTTTATCGGGAGTTCAACCATCGTTCTTTCTGTCACTCCACTATGGTTGATGGCGTCACTAGCCGTTCTACCATTTTTGTACCAGTTTAATCAAACAGATAGTTTAGGTAAGGAAGAATTTCTCACATGGTGGCAAACCAAGATATTGCTCGTGAGCGTGTTATTGATGATTATTCAGGAGTTATTATTGTGGCGAGGGCCCTTAGGGGTTGTGAATCGAACAGCAATTTTACACAGCAACAAAAATCGTGTTTACGTATACTTTGCCCAGAAACTGCTGATTTTACAATGGAGTCTAGCGCTTTGGAAAGGGTTGATTTTAGGATTTGTTGATGCATTAACCAAGAAAAATGGTCATGACTTCTCTAAATCATGAAGCGTTGTCTTCGGGTTCTGGTGCATTTGCTGCATAGCCTAAAGCGAACCCAAATGCCATGAGACCGATGGTTACTGAGTAAACACCCGGATCAATCCAGCCAGTAGCACATATTCCAAAGTAGAGATAGTTCACAATACCTAGAAGTAAGCACCATGCGCCAGTGGTTTTGTACCAACCGCCTAGATCCGGGTCAGCTAGTGACATCCACGTCTGATTTACAAAAATTGATTTGAACCATGAACCCAAACCCCCTTCGTGACTATTGATTGTTTTGAGGCCAAGTCCAGCAAATAACCCACATATCACAATAAAGACAATATCAGATAGAACAAATGATGGTGCAGTTGACATATCCTCAAAGGCTTTGTTGGTGATTTCAAATGTTAACACTCCTGACCATGAAACTCGGTAGTTTGGGTGAATTTCTCCGGCAAGGTTGAGGACAGCAAGGAATATTCCCAAGGCCCCCAAACCAACGAACCAGTTAGATAGTGTCCTTGATGGGTTCATTACCATCTGAACGAACCCGTCATCACTATCATCCATGTCGCTCATGCGTCGCCCACCTGCCATGTTATTATAAGGACACCGAACAGAAATAAGTGAAATAAACCTCACAATCGTGTTTGGTATTTGTAGGTCCCATTGAATATATCTTCTAATTCTGACTCAGATTCGACCATGATATCTACCGGGTCGATATTTTGTGGAATGCACGAATTGATTTCTTTTGAGCGACCGTAGCGGCCTTTGCTTATGGTTCTGGCAGTGATTAACCCAAGCATGTCTAGGCTGGATATAAGACCAGAAACTCTTCGCTGTGTTAGTGCATTAGTCCCAAGGTGACGACATGCTTGTGAATAGATGGAGTAGACTTCACCGGTTTGAATGTTTTTGAGTCCATTCTTTTCGTTGATTAGAATCGCAGCTAAGACTATTTTTTGCTGATTCGGTAGTTTCGCTATGACTGGGGTCATCTGGTCTGCTTCGATTTGATGCTGAGCAATTTTGACGTGGCTTTGTTCAACCATTGGCGAACCACTCAGCTCCGCTTTTTCGGCTGATACGCGGAGGAGATCGAGTGCACAGCGTGCATCACCATGCTCCTGCGCAGCCAACGCAGCACACATTTCAATGACCCCATCTCCGATTACTTCATTGTGAAGAGCAATCTTCGCCCTTTCACGCAGAATGTCTTGAAGTTGCTGAGCATCATATGGGTTGAAAACAACATCTAGTTGACCAAGTCTTGATCTTACTCTTGGATCTAGAAAGTCGGTAAATTTGAGGTCATTGGAAATCCCAATTACGCACGACCTTGCTTTCTTAAGTGAGGAATTGAGGTTGGTTAGATTGTATAGTAAATCATCGCCGGCTTTTCTGACCAGGTGGTCAATCTCATCGAGAACGATTATGAACACGCCTCGGCGAGAATCCATCCGTTTTACTAACTCGCTAAATACACGATCTGTTGGCCACCCAGTAAACGGGATTTCGTCGATTTCATGATCTTCGAGAAGTGAATTTCCAATATGGCTCAATACGCGATATTGCGTGTCGATTTGTCGGCAGTTGACAATTACTGTCTGCACCGACCGGTTTAGTTGTTGGCCTTTTTCTTCTAATTGACTACAGACATAATTCGTGACCGCAGTTTTGCCTGCCCCAGTGACGCCATACAATGTCATGTTTGACGGTATATGTCCTTTGAGTGCTTCAACCAAATTGAAAGACAGGGTATCAATTTCGTTTTTTCTATGTGGTAGATTACTAGGGTTGTAATTGTGACGGAGAAATTCTTTGTTCTGAAATAGAGTTTTACGAGACAGATAACCATCGAATATGTTTTCAGTCATCCTTTTCTCTCCCACTTAGCAACGCAGGACCCGCAGTGGGGGAATGCGCAACGAACCTCCCAGTCCGAGTCCCCCTCATAAGCATACCTTCCGGATTTTTTTTCACAATCGGATTTCGTGGATAAAAGATAGAAAGTTACTGTTCAACGAATTGTTATTTTTTCCAATGGCCATCCCAAACTACGCGTTGACCATCCTCAGCGTGAATTACATTTTGTGGATGGTCTGGGAATGTCTTTTCAGTAATCGCTGGAGATCGGGAATGTTTACTGTCGATATAGGTATGAGTTATAATGAATAGAGTAGATGGGTATTTTGCGCTGAGTGATTGGATATCAGACGGTTTGTGATGC
>DUJJ01000113.1:3749-3887 GCA_013329865.1 Candidatus Poseidoniaceae archaeon | reverse complement strand
GACAATCTCAGCGGTGCTCTATTATTGACATATGAAATTTATGTTTACCTATGCGGGACTTGCATGTTCTTGTGTGGCGCATTTTCCGCCCTGCCGTTAATTAATGCTCGAGCTAGGGCCGCTCTGAAAGACGGCTCG
>DUJJ01000113.1:0-3414 GCA_013329865.1 Candidatus Poseidoniaceae archaeon | reverse complement strand
ATCGCGTAGAGTTAGTCAAAGACACCGAATTTAGCGAGGCGGAGTGAAGCGTTCATTCACTAGTTGGTTTAGGCCACTTCTTCTTCAGCGCCTTTTCCAGACTTTCGTCTAGGGTTGCATTCCACCAGTCACTACCGCGCCAAATAGCGTATTTACCGCGTATTCCTCTAAGGTCCGCCCCGGCAAATTTGCAATTATTGAAATTTGATAGGTTTAATCTGGCCTTCCGCAAATCAGCTCCCCGAAAATCGGCGTTATCGAATGCTGATTTCATCAAATCAGCCTCAACCATCGAGGCGCGATGAAAGTTACAGTTCGAGAAATCTCCTTCGGTTAGGTCCGCACCATCAAGAATTGCTCGTTTGAAATTGGAGCCAGCATGGCGGCCTTTTCTGAGTAAAACTCTGGCCTTATTCTGGTATGACCAGTCGAGAACTTCCGCTTGTTCTCCGACATTATCACGCGGATCATCCGGGTTGCCTGACATTACCATTAGCAACCCTCAGTTTTTTGCTTTTGTTTCAAGGTGTTTTCGCCCGCTTTCTGTCAACTCAGCAAATCTATTCTTGTCGCCGTGCTCTTTTGCGATGGTAAGGAAACCTTTCTCTCTAAGTCGATTTATGTATAGGGACAAATTACCCGGGGGTTCAATATTCGCTTGTTCGAATAGGGCATTGATTACCCTGGGCGGGCAATCGTCTAAACCCTCGACATCGCGCAAAAAGTGTAATGCTCCCAAAACCTGTTCTGGTTTTCCCTCAAGGCTACAATTCTCGACCAGTGTACGGAATTTCATTCCCCTCTCTGGAATCGATTTTTGTTGTGAATTAGCATTAGTTGCATCGATAGTCATATCTTTTGCTTCTTCTAAGCGCTCCTTGATAATGTTCCAGAAACCTTCTTCTTTGAATTGCGTGAATTTTTCATCAACTTCTAATTCTGAACCCTCACTCTCAAACTCAAATTCCCCCACTTGAATCGAGATTTTATTCAGCCCAGACATGATACTCGGACTAATCCACGCGAGTGATATTGATAACTGTTTACAATGACTTGCTGAACAAAGTTTTTTGAAGCGTATGTTATAGTAGTCTTTTCAAAGGAATTACCTGACGCAGGTGTTGATTGGTATGACAGACCCCGAGTTCAAAGGTTATGCGCTAGTCTTGAAAAGCGGCGCAGACCCAACAACTGGAGGTATTGCTATTGCCGGATTTACTACTGCCGGTATGGTGGGAGTAATCGCTGCCTCACATATCATCAGAGCACTAAAACTCAATCAGTTGGGCACAGTATTGAATGCCGATTTTCCAGCAGTTGCCCTAATTCAGGATGAGATACCTAAACATCCAGTTCGTGTCTATCAAGGGCCAGGAGTTGGCGTGTTTACTTCGGAGATAAAATTCCAGGACAAACAAGATATTATGTTCGCTTCCACAGTTCTTGAATGGTATACTAAAGGAGGTTTTGACAAATTAATAATCATCGACGGCATAGTTTCGCCGGAGAAGCAACTCAATCACGGCGAACTATATGGTGTGGGTTCCTCTGAGAAGGCTCGTAATGATTTGAAAAGCGCTGGCATTGAACCAATACAACAGGGGATTGTCGCCGGGATAACCGGTTTTCTTCTTGGTGAAGGGGATCGTCTCGGTATCGATGTTACCGCAATATTAGCCGAAGCCAGTCCGATGTATCCCGATGCGCGTGCAGCCGCATTAGCAATTGAGGCGGTATCTGACTTAACTGGATTAGAAATACCTCTCACTGAATTGCTTGAAAATGCTCGAGAAATCGAAAACAGTGTGCGCGAAGTATTTGAGAAATCAATGACGATGTTGCCCGCACCCGACGAGAAGGATGATTTTATTGACCCATCCTTCGGTTAATCGAGATGGTATCTTCTAAATACCGCAATTACCTCAACAAAATCAGCATCGGTGACAAACATTGGTTCCATGTCAGGATACCTTGCAGCACCGTGTCCCAGTTCAATAAGGTCACTTATCACATCATCTAATTTTGGTGCGCCCTTAGTGCCCGCTAGACGCGGCATTGAGTTCAAACTCAATAACAAATGATTGCGACTAAGTAAGTCAGCAGCAGCGGAAATATGCTTCACGCTTCTTTTCATTTCACGGGTTGCATATTCAATATCTTTGTCACTCCATTCAAGACCTTTATCGATTAATTCAGCCAATTCTAGTTTGGTTGGCAGGCAGGTGCCAATGACACACTCTTCGGTTAAACGTCCGGCAATTTCCTTATCCATCAATGGCCCAATCCACAGCGGGCCACTGGCCAAATCCATCTGTTCAGCACTAGGGTATTTGATGAATTCATACGGCACATTCTCAGTCCTG
Organism: Candidatus Poseidoniaceae archaeon; assembly: GCA_013329865.1. Taxonomy (GTDB): domain Archaea; phylum Thermoplasmatota; class Poseidoniia; order Poseidoniales; family Poseidoniaceae; genus MGIIa-L1; species MGIIa-L1 sp8725u. The sequence goes on along the minus strand of DUJJ01000113.1, from coordinate 1,051 downwards.
AGTCGATAGCCTAATTGTTCTTGGAAATTCGATGCCGCTTCCTTTGACGTTTTCACCAACACGCTTACTCTGACATGATGACCATCAAACAGTGATAAGATTGGTTTGATGATTCTGTCATGCATGGCCGCAGTTTTTGCAATCAGCCCCAGTAATACTCGTACTGCATCATCATGAGCATAATCGTCGACAATTCCCTGCGCGCCATACCTCCGCTTTTGTGAGCTTAATGATGAACCGGTAAGTGCCGCTGTGTCTGTTGCCGTGACCTCTAATACTCCCGTTCTAGCGAGGCTCTGGATAGCTGAGTCAATAAACGGCACTGGTGAACCAAATGGGTCGATATCTATCCACTGATATGATGCGTCTGCCATTGCTAGTTTTGCATCCAGCTTTTGGAAGTAAATACCATTGACAGGTATGCGCTGAGCCATGGAGCCATAACGGTCATGATTCATTTCGATATTTTCGGTATAGTCTGGGAGGTTGTTATTATGCGAGGCAATCGCCCACGACAGAGCAAAATCATTCAAATCATTCCCAGTAATACGTAGTCTAGGTTGGAGTTCATCAGGAATTTCATTCCGCCAGCGCCTAATCCTCACCCCGGTAGAACACAGAGCATCAAACGCTCTAATCGGTTTTTCTGGACTGGTTAACCAATTGTGCTGTAATGCGTCTTTCAATAACAAAACCGATCTAGTCCTTGATGGTGCCATTGCTGGATTTAAAAATCCACCACCGGTCTTTTTTGCCGGACCACGTGGCATGTGAGAGGGTCTTTCTTGGCCATCTTGTAGGTGAACAATGGTTTTACCCTCAAGCCAAATATTGCCCGGCCAACCTTCGGGAATGACTGTTATATCCATGTCGACCCGTATAATCCAGAAAATAATCATTCATCAAATCTCTCAAAGCAATTTTAGATATTCAGTTAAAGCACCCGCTATGGCAGACGAATACAAGCCGCTTGGCCTTACGATGGCAAACCTAACTATCGGATATGGTGCAATGCTGATTGTTTGGGGCATCGCAGTATCGGTATTATCGG
>DUJJ01000185.1 GCA_013329865.1 Candidatus Poseidoniaceae archaeon | reverse complement strand
CAATTTCGCCGACCTTACCTTCGTCCTGCCTTACCTCGACTAATTCAGGTGCTAACAAGACATCGCTGTCGTCCGTTTCCGCTTGCTCAATTTGCTCATCAACTAGGATTTCCTCAATTCCACTAAGGTTTGGTTTGAAGCGGTCAAGATATGCCTCGCCCTCCGTCGGCGCATCCAATGTTGCCAGTGCACCTTGCATTACTCCAGCGGCTGGAGGTTGGGCGCGGGCCAGCATGTCAGCCTTTTTGCGCTCAATAGTTGCTAATGCCTCGGCCTGTTCCCGTTCCTGCTCGATCTCGGCCTCGATTGCTCGCCACATGCGCTCTTCTTTGCGTTTCTCTCTGGTCTCTTCCTCTAATTCGAGTTGCTTTTTGCTTGGTCGATCATACAACCGCCAAAAGAAATACACCAGTAACAGGAGTATTATCGAGGTGAAAAAACCCGTAATCAGGCTCTGAACGAGGTCTGACACCCCAATGCCTCCATACTCAAACCGCTTCTGCTTCGAACACAGCATCTTCTGAGGCTAAATGCTCGAAACCGGGAACAAAATCGCCCAACTGGTGTACCTTGTCGTCCTGACCACCAGGTAGTGTAGAGATATCGACATCCGCCCCTTCTGGAATGTTCCTAAAGATTGGTCGCTGGATTAGATACTTGTTGAGGAAAATGAATGCGACCGCGATTACGCCCCAGAATGAGAGGATAATCCCGAGTCCTTTGGGATTGGCAGGGTTCCAAACGTCTTCCGTATTGGCAATCATATCACTGAAGTATGACACCATCAATACGGTGAATAGAATTGGGAACGCAATATACAACAGAATATCCCACCATCTACCAACCTCGATATCATTGTCGCCGGTGTTAATGAAATCATCACGGAATGCTGAGACACCGACTCCGAGGTAACCTTTCAGCCCCGGAGGCGCTTCACCAGCCGCAACTTGCGCCTTCCAGCGCAGGAAACCATACTTCCAAATCGAGAATGCGATGAACAACCCGGAAAACATCAAACCATAACCCCAGATGTGGTCTTGCACTTCGAGGAATTCTGGGAATGCTACACCTGATGAATCCAGCTTAATCCAAATTACTGCCGACGGTAAGCCAAAGATGAACAAAGCTAGCCCAGTAATCGCCACTGAACGTTCGCGATTATATCCATGGTCGACGAAATTCCTAACACACAGTTCAACGGTTGAAATCATCGAGGTTAGCGCTGCGAAAGACAAAGCAAGGAAGAAGCCAGACATCATAATGAATGGTCCTATGGCGCCGCCCGGTGCTTGAGCGAACACCTCTGGCAGTGCGAGGAAGGTGATTGCTGATGAGCCACCTGTTACGGTTGCCAAAGGATCGCTACTAACAGCAAATATCGAGGACAATACAGCTAGTCCAGCGATGATTGAGATACTGTTGTTGGCTAGACCCATGGTGAATGCATTGAGCACTGTATCCTCATCTTTTCTCATGTAAACCGCGTAAGTAATCGCCATACCCATACCAGCAGAGCAAGACCAAGCAGATTGCGACAGCGCATTTATCCAGATTTCTGGCTCAAAAAGTAAATCAAAATCAACTGAAAACATGAAGGTTGCACCATCTAAACTGCCATCTTCGAAGTCCATCCACAAAGACAGGAACAGTGACATGAACAGTAAAACGAATAGCGATATCATCAAGACAACGTTGACCTTCTCAATCGCTTTAGCACCCTTCCATATCGCAGCCAGAGTTAGAACAATTACCAAGAACTGGAAAAAGATAACCTGTCCTGGTGATTGCAGGAAAGAATTCCACACCTCAGTGGTATCTACTCCCTCACCGGTTAATCCGCCGGTAATTCCTAGTTGGAAATACTTGATTGTCCAACCGGCAACTATCGCATAATAGAACCCAATCGCCGTTGAAATCCACGCGGTCCACAGCCCCATCCAGGCAAACTTCTTGCCGGCAAAAATTCTGAAAGTACCGATAGTTCCGGTTCTACTTCGCTTACCCATCGCAAATTCGGCAATTACTAGTGGGATTGACCATGCGAACAGAAAAATTAGCCAGGGAATGAGAAATGTTCCACCGCCATTAGCACCGACCATCCTTGGAAAACGCCAAATGTTCCCGGTTCCAATCGCCGCACCAATTGAGGCAAATATCAGCCCTAAACGGCCGTTGAACTGGTCTGATTGAGCCATTCGAGCACCTCGGCTTAACCGCCGCCCTCCGCGATGGCATCGGCGAATTCCTTTTCGTTCTCATCCACCAACATCATGCGCAAGCATATAGCCAGACCACCCCAGACGAATCCAGCAACGACCAAGAACATAAACAGTGCACCAAACAGACCGCCATAGTCAGCACGGTAATCGATCTCTAAGACATAATAGCCACCGTTTGGCGGGTAAAGATATAGGTCACCACCGCTAAGAGTGCCAAGCATAGCCTTGTAGTGAACTTGGCCGGAGACCGTATCTGGGACTGGTAGGTTAGAGCGCAGCACCGTACCGTTTTCACCGTTGAGCAGGTTGCAAGTTGAGCTGGTTTCCCGCAATGGTGACATTGACCATGCCGTAGTTGACCACTCTTTAGGCCCAAAATCACTCTGCGCACGGTTCGGCTTGACCGTCCGATACATGATGTGGGAAACATCGATGTCCAGTGAATATGCGAAGTCATTAGAAATACACATGTCGATTGGGATGTCACCTTTGGGCGGAATATCGACTAGACCTGGTAGTTGCAGGTTTTGATTCTTGGAAATGTTGGCGATGCCGTTATCGGCTCGTTCTCTTGGATTGTCGGCAATCTCGGCAATGTAGAACCCAATTCCTAGGTTCCTTACCGCAATGTGGTCGATGTCTTCTGGTCGCTGATGGAATGCTGTCCCAATTTCAGATGTGTAACAGTAAGAGCCGTGGACGCCATAATGCCAGTCACAGAAATCACCAGATGTCGGATACAACGAGGAGGATTGTAGGTTAGCATACAGTGTCATATCTGCCATTTGTTGACCGTGATATTCTAGCTGTGCGTGGTCAGGGCTCTCACAATCAGTGCAGTGCCCCCACGGCCACAGAATCAATTCTGAGTATGAGTGATGGGTAAGGGTAGATTTGAACTCACTAGCACCATCCCCATCGTCGTCATTCATCTCGGTCATGTCCTGAATGAATTTGGTCTCGGGCTCAGAGTTGCCACCCCACCAATCCTCATCGGTTACCCCATCTGCATCATCGTCTTTACCGTCAACGTGATCTTCGTTCACCTGACCGTCGCCATCGTTGTCTCTGTCGTCTACTGGACCGTTGTAAACATCATTGTTGGAACCATCTAATTCTCCCTCTGATGGTGAACACGTTCCTGGTATTAGTGGACCTGTCGCACCCAGTGGTGCGCCCCATTCAAACTGATAGTTACGGTTTAGGTCAACGCCATCACAGTCTTCGTCAACCTCTTCATTAAGGTCTGGTAGAGGAGTTACCCCGGTATACGTATTATCTCTCAGGTTCTTTCTCCAACCGCCACTCGGACAAGTCTCCCATGCTGGTGCAGGACAGAATACTTCCCGGTCGTAGATGTTCCCGTCAACGTTTAGCATGGGAATCAGATAAATTTCTCGCAAATTTACCAAATCGGTAATGAATTGCTCAGAATAATCCTCATCGACACCATGATCGCCCGGCCCACAGTTTACGCCATCGCCATTGGAATCCTGATGTTCGCTAGCCATTGCCAAACAATCCCCGTCGTCATCAAGAATTCCGTCGCCGTTAGAATCACCCCAGCCATCCTCATCAATCAAGCCGTCACCGTCGTTGTCGTAGCCGATGTTATTGTAAGAAAAGGCGATTACTTCTAGTTGCAACATTGGAACCTCATATGACATCCACTCACGAGCGTGATGGTTGCCAACAATCATCACGTCATGACGGTCTGGGTAGTTGCCGTTGTCACCAACGAACTCATTGTAGTCTCCACCTTGAACATCAGCGGTAATTTTCATCCATGGAGATAAGTGTCCATAATACCATCCTTCGTAGGCATCGGCGGTTACTTCCTCACCACGCGCATTGGTGCCACCGTTCATGCCTTCGTGATACTCGAATATGTCTGGATTTTCCTCAGCCAAGCGCATCATTCGGGTTTTCATTGTCTCATAGGTGTGATACTGTTTGAACTGTAAAATATCATCGCTCGCTGGAGCCCACGGAAAAATATCATTGATGTAATCATCAGACCAAATATCTTCAGGAGCAAGTCCTGCTGGTTCATCTTGCGCGATGGTTGAGGCAACCATCGGCGTCATCAACGAAAGTAGCAGTGGTAGACATATCAAGAAGCCAAATGACGGTCTTGTTTTAAGAGCAACAATGGGAGTTTTGCGATTCGCGAGCATCCTATCGTGACAGCGAAGTCGTTTGAGTTCTTGAAGCCGTCGAGTATTGGTATAATTTCTACTCTAACAAATCTAGGATACTTTCGGGTGGTCGACCGATAACTGCACGCCCGTCTTTAATCAAAACTGGCCGCTCTAAGGCCTTGGGATTATCCACTAACAATTGGCGGATATCTGCTGGTTTACCGAGGTCAAACCTAGCCGATTGAGTCATCTCTTGCATCCTGATGATGCCTGATAAGGAAATAAGCAAGTCCATATCTTCCTCAGCAATCCCTTTGTCTAGATAGCGATAATCCTCAAATTCGAGTTTGCGTTCTTTGAGCAAAGCTAACGCCTGTCGAGACTTTGAACATCTCGGGTTGTGGTATAGTCGCATATTATTCCGTGTAATTGGACAGTTAATGAATGAAACCACAATTGCGGGTTGTCTTAGAATATGTCTAAATCACAGACTTAGTGCAGAGGTCATGGCCGAGGATGATTTGGCAAGTCAGGCGGCAGAGTCGGTCGGTATCAATGAGATGACGATATTAGCAATCCTTGGTATCATCTTAGCAGGATTGGTAGTCAGGTTTCTCACTATGGCACTTGCCCCATCTCTGCTTACCAAAATTATCCGCTCAAAAAATCTACGAACTAAAACCGTGAAACAATCAGATAAGGCATTGGGCAGCGCCATAGGTGCCGGGGTTTCCTACCTACTGACTTTACAACTGGTCGATGCAGTGGAAAGTGGTTCGACCACCTATGCCATGCCAGACATAATGGTATCAATCCTGCCGAATGTATTTCAGTTTATTATTGCCTTGGCTGTAGTAGTTTGGGCATTCCGCTTAGTTGACGTTGTTCAAGATGTGGTTATGATGCTGGATTCAGACGGGGTTAGCGATGGTACAGAAAAGACTCTAGTTAGCGCTCTGGAAAGCGTTCTACGATTCTTTATCATCTTTATCGGTGCGATTTTCATTGCTGATGCTGTTGGACTAGACCTAACCTCACTAATTGCCGGTTTGGGTATCTCAGGCCTTGCATTAGCACTTGCCGCTAAGGATACTATTTCCAATTTCTTTGGCGCACTTACTGTGCTGCTAGACCGCCCATTCAAAGTTGGAGACTGGGTGGCAGTAGGTAGTTCTGAAGGTGAGGTCATTGAAATCAACCTCAGAACCACTTTAATTAGAACCGGATTAGACACTGTGATTACCATACCTAACGCCAATCTTGTTAGCACGCCAGTTGAAAACTATGGTAAGCGGAGATGGCGGAGATGGCAAACTATGTTGCACTTTGACATTAACTCAGACCCAAAGAGCGTAGAGTCGTTCCGCGATGATGTCCTATCTTCAATTCAGGATAATGGGGCGACAATGAATGAAGATTCTTCATGGTGTCGCGTTAACGACATTTCAACAACCTCAATCGATGTCTCGCTGAACCTCTACTGGGATGTTCAAGGTGGAGCGGATGAACGGCAAGAAAAAGAGAAGTTCTTGTTGGAAATAATGCAATTGGCAAGAAATCACAATCTAAGCTTCTACGATAACCGAATTAGGAAACAGGGGAATTAGTATGGTTTGGGGTCCTTAGACCAATAAATCATATTGCAAGTCAATGAGCCAATTAAACAAAACATTGCCGCTATCCCAGCGATTGTCGGCGATACCGTTTCCATTCGCCAAGCGAAAAAAGCAATTACTGCACCGATTATTCCACCCCAAAGCCCTGACTTCCATAACCGTAGCACGCCTAAGTGTGCCTGTATTCTCGATACGTCATTTAGCCAATTTTCGGCGCGCTCACCCAACTCTTCATCGCCAAATATTCGTGCTTCAGCAAACGCAATCAAAAC
>DUJJ01000022.1 GCA_013329865.1 Candidatus Poseidoniaceae archaeon | reverse complement strand
GTGGCAATCGCCATACGGTTTTGGGCATTTGCGTGCGCCATGACAATGATACCTCGCAAACGCGATTGGATGTTCTCTGAAGCAACTGGATTACCATCAACTAAAACCTCACCAATCGTTCCCTCAAGAGATGAATGCATATCATCGATTGGTTCTAACTTAAACTCCATACCTAATGCTTCAGCGGTATATTTTGCATCATCTATTGAATGCTGTGAGGAAAATCTGCTCGGCATTGCGATGCCTAGAACATTTTCTGGCCCAACTGCAGCACAAGCAACACAGGCTGCCACAGCCGAATCAATTCCACCCGAAAGCCCCAACACAATACGTTTGATTCCGGATTTACGGCAATAGTCCGCTAGCCCGGCAATTACTGCGTCTGTAATATCTTCAATTATCTCAGTTGAGTTTTCGAAGCCATCTGACTGACTATCAAGGAATTTTATCTCATCATTGCCGATGGAAAAAGCGTCGCTGTCGCTAAACGGAACCCATCGACAATTTTCTGGCTTCGCTAAATCTACTATCAGAACGCCTTCTTGCCATGCAGGAGCCACCACGACTTTACCATCTGGCCAAGCAACTAGGGAACAGCCATCAAATAACAAATCATCATTGCCACCGACTTGATTAGCCAGCAAAAATGGATGTTGGAGTGCCTTGGCGGCGGTTCTACACACTTTGATTCTGGAGCCGACCTTATCAGCATGATACGGTGATGCTGAGAGATTTACCGTCGCATCAAGCATCACTCCTTGTCGACCTAATTCGGCTAAACTGGCAACTGGGTCTTGTCTGTATGATGAGGGTGTCAAACCTGCTGCTTGCCACGCGTCCTCACAAATCGTTATGCCCAAATCAACCTCGCCGATCGAACGACAAATTCCAGAGCGATTTGCTGGTGTAAAATACCTCGTCTCATCAAATACATCATAGCTAGGCAATAACTGCTTTCTTGCCACAATCCTGTTGGTATTATCCTTGTTAGGTATTGCCTGTAACAAACCTGCACGAACTACTCCGTTTGCTGGGAGGTTCCGCTCATTATCTGGTGGAATAGGGGTGCCAACCAATATTGGAATCTTAACTGCTAGGGTTTTTGCCGTCTCAAAAGATGTTGTGATGAAGTCTGGTTGTAACAGTAAGTCACGCGGTGGATAGCCACATACTGCTAACTCCGTTGCGACGGCAACTTTTGCCCCATGAGCATGGGCGATTGCCGATAGTGATTCAAGACGTTTTGCATTGCCGGCTAAATCGCCAACTGTTGAATCTACCTGTAACAACCCAATAATTTTAGACAAAAGACTCACCGTGGCTAGCTAAATTTGACAATATCGCCATTTTCATCTTTGTACCACCATTCATTTGTAGTTTTGTCATGATACCACCAATAACCATCAGCGCCCATGACCCAATCAGTTTCTTCTTCTGTTGCGGTTGGCTCCACACCTCCAGTCAACGCTGCAGAGGCTGCGCTTACTGAAGCGGCTGGCTCAATTGTCGAGTATTGCGAATTATCAGTAACCACAGATTCCTCATTATCATCATAGTCCTCGTATTCATCATAGTCAATTTCAGAAGAATACTCATCCCAGTCATACTCGGATTTTGAGCCCCGACCACGTGTAGCTTTTCTCGCCCACAACAATCCAGTGATAATTATCGAGACAAAAATTAGCGCCACAGCAGAACCAATAATGGGATTTACTTCACCAAATAGGTTCTCAATCAAGCCCTGTTCCCGTGCCGGGCGGACATCGACGGTTGGACCTTTTGCCGTTTGTTCGTTGTCTAATTCAACCTCAATCCACTGAATTCCTTCGGCTGTTGGCACCCAATCGATCGAGATGAGACCTTTGCCCGCCGCAGGGATTTCTAAACTTGGTCGTTGGAGAACTTCTTTGGTGCCATTTAATCTAACAACGTAGGCTGTTGCTTGAACTGTTCCATCTAGCGACCCATCATTGCTGACAAGTGCCTGAACTGAGGTCGACTGTCCAACCTCTAGAATTAGTCTGGTGTATGATACGTCAAGTGGACCGATGGAGAATTCCGGCCTCAGCCATTCTAACTCCCATTGAGCAATTTCACTGCCTGTTGGCGCACCGTTCATTCCTAGAACTGGGTTGTCTGCAAGGTCTCGCCCGTTGATTTTTACAAACAGAATCAATCTATTCTCAATCATGGTATCAGTTATGTCAGAGAGGTCAACATTTGCATAGACTTCTAATTGAGTTCCAGCAGCATCGTCACCCTCCAAAGTCATTGATTCATATCCAGTAATCAGGCGATCTCCAGTGTCTGCATCTTCAACCCACCACTCCAATTGTAATGATTCAATATCTAATCCGCCTTCCTCAGTAATAGCTATTCTTACTTCATAGACCTCAGTTTCAAGTATGGTATTTGGCCGTGGATTGATAATTTCAACTGGTGTTGGCCCAGTGCCATCGATTAGTATCCACCGATTGTTAGACTCGTCAGTGACGTCATTACCCTGTCCTGAGGTACAATCTACACTCCAGGTTAATGCCTTCTTACCAGAGTCCTCTGAAGCAGTTACTACTGCAGTCCAAGCACCGTTTATCGCAGTTGTTTGATACATTACGCCGTCAAACATGACACTAACTGGGCAATCAAAATCTGGCCTAGTGTTGGTTTCTTGGAATAACACATCGCCAGAAACTTCGAAACTACTGCCCGGGGCAATCCTCGCGCCGTCATCAACTGCAGTGCCCTGATTGATGATTAGTTGAATAGTTTCATCGGGGATATACATGTCACCGGAAGAACGCCATCGAAGCGTTGGGAAGGATTGCTGGTCGGTATTACCGGCGCGGTCGATAACGATTAATTTCGGTTCGCGCTTTGTATCACCCAAATCTGGAATAGTCCACAATAGGTGGAATTCAACATTTAGGGTGATATCTTCTTCATACGGCCCTGCCGGCCCGTTTTGCCCAATCATTTCGCAATCCTCAATAACCATATGAGGGCTTGTAGTCGTGCATTCTCCCGTTAGGAAATCCCACGAAATTGGTAGCCTGTCACTGTTTTGTTGCGATGCTAATTGGACCTCAACTACGCTCAGGTCGGAACCACCGTTTGGTTCATTCATCATGACATCAAATTCGTATGTAATCATTGGGTGCAGCCACGTTTGGCGGCCACCGTCCCACGAAAACGCAGCGGCAGGAATTGATGGTGGTCCGTCCGCCTTGAGTTGATACATGAACAGGTGCTGGCCCTCCTCACCAGATCCATTATTCTCTAGCGGATGTCCTGCTTGGTCATTGCCTGTAAGGTATACTGCGACTTTTTCCCCGATTGAACCTCCACTATCATCCAATAATATGGTATACTGACCAACAAAGGCAGTCAAATCATTTGGCAGTAATACGTCGGAAAATGATTCATATTCTTCTGGACTTGGTAATCCATTGAAATCATAGTCATTTACCCACTGACGCCATACCATTGCTTCAACATTTGAGGGTAGAATAGGCTGGTCTGTAATTTGAACCTGAATTGTTTGAGATGATGATGGCACTCGATGGTCATATGGCGCAACACTTGACCAATAGACTGACGGGATGACCGAATCTGCAAAGAAAGACCGTTCGTATTCAGCATCAGCGGTTGTGCCACCACCTGCAAGCGGCACAATTTCAAGGCGCCAATCAAGCACTCCGTTAGTAAATGGCACGGAATCTGTGTAATTCCACATATCGACATCTAATGAGGTGGTATTAACTATCTCGTTGTTACCTTGATACAAGACAACTTTTGCATCACCATCAGCAAATGCTTCACGGTCTTCAAGACCCTCGAAACCAATGTCGACTGAAATATCAACATTCTGTCCCGCTGGCAGGTAATATTCATCGCTTGATAACTCGCCAAGTTCAGTGGAGAAAGTAACGCTCTTGATTTCA
>DUJJ01000039.1 GCA_013329865.1 Candidatus Poseidoniaceae archaeon | reverse complement strand
ATTAGCAGCCTCATCTAGCAATATGGCAATATCGTGAGACGGTAAATCACCCATCAGAATTGAACAGATGCCGCCTCGTTGATTAGCATCCTCTGGGCCGATAATCTCAATAGCGTCAAGATGCTTAATTTTGCTTGTGATAATTTTGTTTAATTTAATTTCATGCTCGTGAACCGCATTCATGTCTAGTTTACTGAGGTAGTTAATGGCGTTCCCACTGGCAATCATACCGGCAAAATTACCCAATCCTCCCTCAAACTTTGCTGGTGCTGCTGCCCATTTGACAGAGTCATAATTTGAGGTTTCAACGGTTTGTCCACCAGATTGAATGGAACGCATTGAGTTTAGCAAATCATGGCGGCCCCATAACCCTCCCATACCAGATGGACCACACATTTTGTGAATCGAGAAGGCGATAAAATCGATGTCCAAATCCTGAACATCGACGCGTGTATGAGGCGTTGACTGTGCTCCATCCACCGCCATCAGAGCATCATATTGATGAGTGATTTTGGCAATTTTCTTCACCGGTATTGAAATTCCGTCAAGATTCCCTATGTGAGATAATGAAACTAATTTTAATCGATCGCCGACCTCATCACACAATTGTTCAAAGTTATCCAAATTGAAAGTATTGTCAGGATTTGATTTTACTATTCGATGTTCAATGCCCTGTTCTTCTGCAAGTTGCAACCACGGCACAAGATTTGAGTTATGTTCTCGATCACCAGTTATTATAACATCGCCTTTCTCCCATGAAAGGCCCTTGGCTATCTGATTAAGCGAATGTGTTGCGTTCCTAGTAAAAACTACTTCATTAACCGATTGTGCATTAATAAATTTGGCAATTGATTGCCTTGCCTCACTAACCAATTTTGAGACCTGAGTACCGTATCTATGAACAGATCTGCCACCGCATCCAGGATACATTCGGTAGTAATCCGTAATTGAATCTATTACGCTATCCGGCTTCAAAGTGACACATGCGTTGTCTAGGTATGATGGAGAATTTTCCTCACGCAAAGTGGGAAAGTCCTCGCGGAGGTGATTAAACATCACCAGGCCTCCGAATCAGGAATGGTATCAACATATGGAATATTTGTGCTACAAGATTGGCAATTAAATCTGGACGGAAATTCCTTGTTGCAGCCTGCGCATATTGAGCCAATTATGCCGCTTTCAGCTTCACAGCCCGCTTCAGGGCAAGGCACCGAAACTTGTCCATTTAGACCCATAGTTAGCGTGACTGGGGCACTACATTCTGGGCACTTAGCATCAGTTGTTATACTCAATTGACCTTGACTCATCTCAATTTCCGCAGTTAACGCAGCAGAAGTAGAAATTTTTGTGGTCGTGCCAAGCATTCTTTGCGGATACCAAATAATCATCAGTATCAACGGCACTACAATAATTCCACTCAACACGTGGATTATCAGTGTTAGATAGGCTTCGTTATTTCTCGAGGCCACGAAATTCACGCCTGACCAAGCTGACAAAAATGTGGCACTAAACCAAACCAATAGCATCGAGCCCCAACCACCAAGTGAGTGCTCATGCATATCACGCTCCATTATTCTAACATCTTCATGAACATGGTGGACCTGAACATGTAAATCCCTCGTATCACTGACTGCTTTCCAAAAAAAGTAGGTGAAGAATATCACGACAAGCATGATTAGTGTTCCAAACATCATATCCGAGAGAGAAATATCAATGGGCCATTTAGAGTTATTTTCATGGAAAAACACATTGGCAAATACCATGCCGTTCCAGATAAGCATCATGGTGACTGAGTGCACACGCATAACAGGAAATTCCATCCAGACAAAGTACAGAAAGACAACCCATGACACAACGGAGAGTAGCATTTGAAAGAAAGAAAATGAGCCAACGCCCAGCAAACCGTCCATCCCAGTGGATAATGAATCACCACCGGACACTATGTCAGTTGAAACAGCACCTAAAACGAATGCACAGATTCCAAAACCTAACATCAGGTAATTAGCCCTACCCCAATCATTGAGGGCTAATAAAACCATGAATTTCCACTGTTTTCTAAGGTCGTCGATGCGGTTGAAGATTGGATGAACGTCGCCAAATTTCACGTTTAATTCCATATCACGAAGTCGGAACGGTATTCCATCAGCGGTCTCTGTTGACTCACCTGATGGGTCGGTCATGGCCCACGCTAGTCGAATCACCTTTGAGTATTTTCGCTAATTCAAGTCGAAAAGGATGGGCGTGAATGTTAAACGGAGAATAGCCACCGCAGGGTTAGGCCGAGATCGCATAGCCTGGTAGTGCGCGCGACTGGAAATCGCGTGGGATCTTCCCTCGGGGGTTCAAATCCCTCTCTCGGCGCCACTCTATACAACCGAAGGTTGAATGTAACTACTCACATGATTGCTGTTTAAGAGCCACTGGCGAGATTTGAACTCGCGACCTCCTCATTACCAATGAGGTGCTATACCCCTAAGCCACAGTGGCGTGTTTCTGCCGACTTGCATGATGATTATAACGCTTCGTCAAATATATTGACTGAACAAATGGCAGTTTGCTAAGAAAATTATCCTCAAAGATTAATAATCGATTTTACTGAAAACATAGCAAGGAAGGCAACTTCCTTAGATGGGATAAGATGGGAGAAAGTCTAGAAAGCAAAGCAGAATTAAAACGACGAATGAAGGATTTACAAATTCAGGTCGATGAACTGAAGGATTTGGTCAATACTTTGTTGAGTGTAATTTGTGAGGAGCCAGACGGTGTCCATACCGGTGCGGCTCCAACGATTCCAGGTCAGTCACATACCAAATTCTGTATGTGATTAACCTTTGATGACAATATTTGGCTTCATCCTAACAACTGGCCTTGCTAATCCTGCTCTTTCGGTTAGCTCAATTACCTCATCGACGTCTTTGTAAGCTTCTGGGGCTTCTTCAGACAGTACATTTGGAGTTGAGGCGTGAATTCGAATTCCAGAGCTTTCCAAGCGCTGTTTCAGTGCTTTTCCATCGATTGTTTGCTTGGCCTTGGTTCTTGATAGTGCACGACCAGCACCGTGACACGATGAGCCAAATGCTTGATTTTGGCCAGTTTTAGGCCCAGCCATAATCCATGATCCGGTACCCATATCACCTGGGACGAGAACTGGTTGGCCGGTGGTTTGAAAATTATTTTCAATGTGACCACTATCTCCTGAAAATGCTCGCGTCGCACCTTTTCGGTGAATTGCACACTGGCAGTTTTTACCGTGTATTATGTGGGTTTCTACCTTAGCAATGTTATGAGCGACATCGTACAGAGTTCTCGCCTCACCATCGACGCCCATCTCTAAGCGTAACACCTCCCTCAATCGATGGGCTAATGCGCTGCGATTGGCGAAGGCAAAATTAGCCGCAGCATTCATTTCCTGTAGGTATGATTGACCCGCATTCGAGTGAAACGGAGCACAGGCTAACTGTCTGTCGGAAATGGTAAAATCATATTCCTCGGCATACCAGCCGGTTTTGGTTCGTTTGTATTTTTGTTCTAGTTTTCTTGAATGTTCACTGCAAACCTGATGGCCTAAACCTCGAGAACCAGAGTGAATCATCGCCAGTAGTTGCCCTTCATACAAACCCCAGTGTCGGGCAGTTGCCTCATCAACTAGTCTTTCGACGGATTGAATTTCTAAGAAGTGGTTACCACTGCCAAGGGTTCCGAGTGCACGCAAACCACGCTCCAATGCCCGATTCGAAAGTGTTGCGTCATCTACCTCTAACATACCATTTGATTCTAGTGAGGGTAAATCTTCATCGTAGCCAATGCCCATTTCAACCGCTGCCTGGGCACCGCCTTCAGTAAGCGCACGAATTTTAGGCATGTCAATTGCTAATCCACCTTTACCAGATGCACCGGCAGGAATCCGCCCAGCGAGTCGCCCGCCCAATTTTTTGATATTTGGGATGTCATCAATTGTTGCATCGAGAGCGAGAACTCTTACTCCGCAATTAATGTCGAAACCCACGGCTCCCGGTGATATCGCGCCGCCATTTTCGCCGTGATTTATGTCAGTTGCTATGACCCCGCCGATCGGTAGTCCGTAGCCAAAATGCCAGTCTGCCATAGCCCATGCCTCGCCAACCACCCCTGGAATTTCTGCCGCATTGACCAATTGTTCGGGGCCACGGTCATCGATATGATTGTTGAAATGATCTTCATCGGTGACAATTCTAGCATCTACTTTCATGTTACCATGGGCTTTGATTCTGATAGTACCATCAGCCTCAGACTGAAGATGCTTGCGCCATTCATCGCCCATATCACCCGGCACAGTTGTCTACCTTTGAGGATTACCAGTAAATTTGCGATATAGTCGCAGGGTTCAAGTCTTGGTTTACACTGGAAGTTATATCCAGTAGGTGTGGTTAATGGTCATGGCTCCAATTGATTTAGCAGTCTTCCATGATAACGGCTATGTAAGGAAGCAGTGCCGTGTCACCAATCTATGGTTTTGGACAGTTGATAGCGAACGAGACACTTGTGGGGATACCAGTGAGGATGAGTATACATTCATCGGTAACCCACTAATTAGCGGATTCTCGATGCGTGGTAAAGAACTCAAGGATGCAATGCGAGAAGCCTTTCTCGGATTCTTTGAACAACGTGAGCATGCACGTGTAGAGCCCTACCCGATACTCGCCAGGTGGCGGGACGATATTCACTTGACGATTGCCTCAATTGCTGATTTTCAACCCCACGTGACATCGGGATTGGTTGAACCTCCGGCAAATCCTTTGACAATTTCACAACCGTGTATCAGACTAACTGACGTCGATGCGGTTGGTCGTAGTGGCCGTCACTTAACGACCTTTGAGATGATGGCACATCACGTATTCAACCGACCACATGAGGGCAAAATGTATTACTGGATGGAGGATTGTGTTAGATACTGTCATGAGATGTTGACGGTAACTTTTGGTATTGACGCGAAAGAGATTACCTATGTCGAGAATCCTTGGAGCGGTGGTGGTAATGCAGGTCCAGCAGTCGAGGTTATTGTCGGTGGTTTAGAATTAGCCACTCTGGTTTTTATGAATCTTGAGGAAGCAGAAGACGGTGATGTAGAAATTAAGGGCGACCGTTACAAGGAAATGTCGCTGCAGATAATTGACACAGGTTATGGACTTGAGCGATTCTGTTGGGCGGCTGCCGGTACGCCAACAATCTATGAAGCGATTTATCCTGAAACAGTGGCTTGGCTGAAGGAGCTATCCAGATTTGGTAACCTAACTGAACAATGGCCAGAACTGAATTTGGACAAGATACTTGGAGAGATGAGCCGGTTAAACGGTATCATGAATATTGAGGTCGGAGTAGATGGCGATGAGTTAACAACCGTTTTCATCAATAAATTAAGTGAACGTGGTATTGCCATTGACCGCGAGCAATTCAGTGCTATAACTGACCCTCTGTCAAGAATTTATGCAATTCCAGATCATCTCCACGCCCTGTGCAATATGTTGGGAGATGGTTTAGTACCATCCAATGCCAAAGCAGGTTACTTGGCAAGGATGTTAGCTAGAAGGACGTTAAGAATGCGTGACGAACTCGGTATCGATGTATCACTTGCGGAGCTAGCCTTACATCACATACAGGTTAATTTGGGTAATAAAACAATGAAACAAACCCACGACGGTATTGCAACAATTCTTCGGTTAGAAGAAGAAAAATATGTCGAGATGCTTCGCAAAGGTGAACAAGTAATCAAAACGATGTTAGCCAATGTCGACAAGACTGCCGTGGCAATTGATGATGATTTACTATTCTCTCTCAACGATTCGCACGGCATTGCACCGGAGATGGCCATCTCACTAGCACATCAATCGGGCTGGACTGCGATGTCTTTGCGGGCTGGTTTTACCGCAGAATTGGCCGAGCGCCACGCCAGAATGGCGAGAGATGCTGCAAAAGCGGTCAAAAAGACTGATCTAATTAGTAATCTTCCGGAACTTCCACCGACAAACACATTGTATTATGATGATGTTTACCAGTTTGAATTTGACGCAAGCGTATTGTTCTGCACTGCAGTTAGTGTTGACAATCTGCCTGAAGGGGCTACGCACGGAGTGGTCCTTGACCGGACATGCTTTTATCCAGAGGGAGGTGGCCAAGAAGGTGATTATGGCACACTGTCCACTGACTCAGTTCATTGCCGTGTGCTAGACACGCGCAAAGTCGGTCAACACATTGTCCACATAGTTGATACCGAACTTAGCAATGGTGATTTAGTGCATGGCTCGCTTAACTGGAATAGGCGTAAACAATTGATGGACCATCATACTTCAGTCCACATTGTCGGTGGTTCGGCACGTAAAATACTGGGTCCACATATTTACCAAGCAGGTGCCAATAAAGCAGAAGAATCTGCTCGATTGGATATAACCCACTACAACCGATTATCAAGACAGGATCTCGATGCTATTGAAAAAATGTCTAATGATGTGATCGTTCAGGTTAACAAAACTGAAAAGACCATTCTTAATCGCAAGGATGCAGATCGAAAGTATGGATTTGATCTTTATCAAGGAGGGGCACCAAAGGGTGATACTATTCGCGTGTTAAGAATATCAGATCATGATATTCAGGCTTGCGGTGGAACACATCATGATGAGATAGGCCAAATTGGGTCAATCAGGATAGTTCGTTCGACAGCAGTGCAAGACGGCGTAGAACGGCTACATATCGTAGCAGGTCAGGCCGCACTCGACTATGCACGAGACCAAGACGATTTGTTACGGGAAACAGGTGATGTCTTTGGAGTCAATATACACGATGTGCCAAAGACAGCAGAGCGATTTTTTAACGAATGGAAAGAACAGAGGAAGCGTATTGAACAGTTAGAGGCAGAAATTGTCCGCTTGCGAACTAGTGGGAGCGACGATACTAGTTTCGCTAAAGACGGCGTCAGGATAGTGATTATGGAGGCCGATGGCGGACTGAAAAACATGTCCAAGATGCTCAAAGAACTCACATTAGATTTTGATAATCCCACCTTAGCAATCCTAGGCTCGAAAGACGGTGGTGGGAAGTTGATGGTTGCGACTACAGAGAACACGATTGCTAGTGAGCGGTATGATTCTGTCAAAATTCTTCAAACCATTATCAGTCATATCGACGGTGGTGGTGGTGGCAGACCAACATTTGCTCAAGGTGGCGGTTCAAATCCTGAGGGCTTGGAAGATAGTTTTGCCTCTGCGAGGACTCTTTTAGGAGTCTAGCCATGATGCTTTATTGCTTCAGAATCAAAGAAAGAGACAGCATTGGATAAAGCATCTTCTTTTGAGAACCAAGCTGCCTCTGAAATCTCTTCTGTGAGTAATGTCATATCCTCTATGTTACCATCCCAAGTTGACTGGTAGGTAAATGAGACAAATGACACACCTTCATCATTGAAAATCTTTTGAGTTATAACCGGCGCATCATTGGTTAGGATTATGTCAATGCCGAGTTCTTCTAAACTTTCTCTAACGCATCCCGTGGTTGGGTGTTCGTCATGGTCCATGTAACCTCCCGGTAGAGTCCAGAAGCCCGAAAAGTGACCTCGATTTACCTTAGCCATCAAAATCTGGTTTTGATTATTTTTTATTACCACTTTCGACACCAGCCGATGAATACTGCGGTAGATGGCCTCCCTAGCTATAGGGTGAACGCAATTGTCTGATACTATACTATCTTTCCAGGCCCAATTAGATGGCCAATCGATTTTTGGATAGGCCTTGATTACGATGTAATCTTGGCCAGAGAAACTTATTCGGATATTCATTTTTTGTTCAAACTTAATGCCTCTTTCTGCGACTTCGCTGGGAGTTGGAAAACGCAGGGCTAATGAATTTTCGAGCCTGCCTCTGATGGGGATTTGCGGTCCAATACCATCTGAATCTACTAGCAGCACCCGACCGTCGTGCTCTAAATAGACAACGGTTTGTGGATGGCTCATAATCTCGCGAAAAACTCATTTCGTTTAATGCTTGAGAATATATTTTTAGCACCGAAATTGAAGTACTACATCTTGTTAGTCAATACCATGCAGATGCTACAACTCAATGAATCTGGTTGGGCAAAGACCTACCTAATCTATGACCAGACCAGCCGCAAGGCCGCCATAATAGACCCCGTCTACGACTATGTCGCTAATTATCTCAGCACTATCGAAGAAATGAATCTTAATCTAGAAATGTGCATTGCAACTCATACACACGCCGATCACATAACCGGTTGCTTTACTATCGCCAACAAGATGGATTGTGATTACGTCATGTGGCACTCTACACCATCATTAGGAGTTACCAAATTTGTTGATGAGAATAGCGTTTTGACTTTGGGTCATGAAACGATACAGTTCCATCATGTGCCCGGTCATACTGAAGATTCTATGTTGATAGTAACTTCAAGCCAAGTATTTACTGGAGATTTCTTGTTTACTGGTGATGGCGGGGTAGGGCGCGACGACTTACCTAGTGGTAGGATGCAAGCGCACTGGGAGTCGTTGCGAGTTATGTCAGCGCTGCCTGATGATTTACTGGTGTGCACCGGACATGAAGCACCTGGTGTGGAAATGCAAACATTAGGATGGAATAAACAACATAATCCAATTCTAAAAATGACTAGTTTCGAAGAGTATCAAAAATGGCAAGATGACACTACTGAACAACTCGGCTATGTTTCGAAAATTAAGGTCGCCTTGCCAGCAAACCTGTTCGGAGAAATACCTGAAGATATCCCTTGGCTGTAAATTACTTTAATGGATTCTCCGGGATATTCCCACTATTCTTGCTAGTTGGGAGTGCTTGTAGGTCGGCAAAGGTAAGTTGTTTAGTCGGTGCTTCATTCATCACGGTAATACGTTCGTCCATTGACATTTGAGCAATGAATTCAATCCGACCTCTGGTGCGTGTTAGATCATACGATAGCGGCATCAAGTTATCAACAATTTGAGCTTCAAATTCATCTTTCACTCTACTGCCCCGCCAAACTGAGTAACCCCACCGATAGGCAATACCAACAATCGCGGCACCATACAGCAACAACAACACTGTTCCGGCGAACACCACTGGATTGCCGTCCCTCGCATGGTCAAGTAAATTTCTGCCGATTAAAAATAATAGTCCGATACCTACTACTGGCTTGAGAATGCTTTCTAACCACTGGTCTACTGGGACTAGTCGACCTTTGGCTGGGTCGACAAAAACCAAATCAGATTCAAACGCAGTGTTTAGCACACCCAGTATCCCTAGCATGATGATATACAGACCCGATGCGATGATTAACTCCAGCGCCGTTGAATCCAACTTGAATATCCAATGGACAATGAGCCATGCAAATAATCCGAGAAAGGCACCTTGTGGAACATAGTTGAAATGTATTACGTGGTTAGAAAATTCATTCACTTTACCAGCTTTTTGAATTGACCCACGATGGGGTTTTGGGATGTGAATAACTTGCCAGTGTAGAATTTTCTCCATCTGTTTTAAAGTGTAAATGAGCAACTTGTTCCTTATTAGCAGGTATTCAATCAAGATTAAGATTGGCAGACCAATAACAATTATTGGCAATGCCATTATGACCGCCAACGGGAATATAATCAATGCTGGAAGCAGCAAAAAGTGGGAAAGTGTTAGTGGATGGAATAAGTCTGCCTCGATAAGTCGCTGTTTCGAGGGCTTGATTTTCAGACTACGAGCCATATCGTTGAGCGTGGTTCTGAATGGCGAAACTTGCCTGCCCGCATCAATAATTTGTCGCACTGAGTTACGATACTGTGATTCTTCATGCCCAACACCAATAAAGAAACTCCATGCCAATCTCATTGGTAGTGCCATAATCACAGGTATTGAGAGTATCGCTGTTGCCCACAGCAATCCAGACACATCCAGTTCTGCAGCCATGTCCCGCTCAAACTGTGCTAGGTCCAACTACGGTTTGAAGGGTTTGCTCGATTATTATGTTAATGTCAAGTTTATTGACCACCACTCCCAGCCAACAACATGGCTAGGATTGCTGCAACAGATGGTTTATCGGCCGAAGCCATCGCCTTGCTCGAGCGTCGTGGGCATGAAGTGGTAACCAAATTTTACGAGAAATCAGATTTAGAATCTGGAGTCCTCGATGAGTTTGACGCAGTCATTGTTAGAAGTGCTACTAAAATAACCGCAGAAGTAATCAATAATTCTGCTAATTTGAAAGTCATTGCAAGAGCAGGGGTAGGAGTTGACAATATCGACCTCGAAGCTGCCGGAAACGCCGGCATTCCGGTGGTTAATGCCCCAATTGCGTCGACACAATCTGTAGTTGAGTTGACAATCGCTCACCTGTTGACCTCGGTTAGGAATGTCGCAAAATCCGACCGATCCATGCGGGCTGGTAAATGGGAAAAGAAAGTCATGAAAGGTTCAGAACTTTCCGGAAAAAATCTCGGATTAGTAGGTTTTGGAAGAATCGCTCAAAGCGTCGGTGCAGTCGCTCAGTCATTAGGTATGACAATTCATGCTTACGACCCCTACCTTCCCCCTAAAATCGCTAAAGCCCACAACACTAGGCTACATAAATCGGTCAATACACTATTTTCAAACTGCACCCACATTTCGATACACTGTAACTTAACCGATGAAACACACCATTTGGTAGATTATGAAATGCTGAAAAAAATGCCTGGTAAATCCTCAGATGGGATTACTTGTGGTAACCACATTGTAAATTGTGCGCGCGGTGGTATTGTCAATGAAGATGATTTGCTTCGGGCGCTGGATGAAGGTATCATCGCCAGCGCCGCTTTGGATGTTTTTGAGATTGAACCTGTTTCTAAGAATTACAAATTATGTCAGCATCCAAACTTCCATGCCACTCCCCACATCGGCGCTTCAACCATCGAAGCTCAGCGCCGGGTTGGGCTAGACATTGCTAGAAATGTCATGGCAGTTTTGGGACGTAAAAAGTGTGAATTTATAGTTAACAAAACCTACCTAAAATAGCACATACTCAAAAGCCGTCGCCACCCAGTGATTGTTGACGTGATATGGTGAATGATTCAAGAATCATTATTCATTGTGACCTAGACGCGTTTTATGCCGCGGTTGAAACGCTACATCATGGCTTTGATGAAGCAATTCCACTAATAATTGGCTCAGACCCTGAGAATGGACGTGGTAGGGGTATTGTTTCTACTTGTAATTATGCTGCACGTAAATTTGGCATACGATCGGCCATGGCGATAAGCGAGGCTTGGCGGAGGTGCCCGGGCGCCCCATACGGTAGTGCGATTTACATCAGGGGTAGTCGTGGTTTATACTCAAGAGCTTCTAGAAAGGTTATGAAGATTCTAAAACAACCAGCAGAATTTTTTGAACAAGCGAGTATTGATGAGGCATATCTCGACGTTACCGAATTTGTCAATCAGGATTGGGACGCTGCGTTAGCTCTTTGTCGAAATTTACAGGATGAGGTTCTTGAGAGCATTGGACTGAGTGCCTCATTTGGTATTGCACCTAATCGTATATTAGCAAAAATGGCCAGCGAAATAAACAAACCTCGTGGAATATTCAGAATTCTACCAGACGAACTAGGGGAATTTTTTGAGGGTCGGGATATCCGTGAAGTGCCTGGGATTGGTAAGAAACGCGCAACGCAACTATACGAGTGGGGTATAAGCACAATTGACGAGTTACACACATACGGTGAATTGTCACTATCGAGAATTACCGGAGAGCGCTTTGCAGCATGGATAACTCGTGTGTATGAGGGACGGACCTCTAGTGAAATTAGCCCGCTGAGGAGCCGCAAATCAATTGGTAAAGAAACGACTTTTAATTACGACCGTGATAATTACCAAGAAGTCTTGGAAAATTTACTAAGCATTGTCAGAAGAGTGATGAAATCTGCACGTGAAATAGGGGTTTCTGGCAGACTTGCTGAGGTCAAAATACGCTATACTGGTTTTGAAACACATACTCACGGCAGATCTATCCCCGTCGCAATGAACGATGATGAGGTCTTTACAAGTTTGGCTGAGAAATTATTCGCTAACAATGTGCAAACCGGTAAGAAAATACGATTGATTGGTTTTAGGTTGGGCCAACTGGATACTCCTACTAGCAAACAAACGCGTTTAATGTCGATAATTGAAGAAGAATAGGAACTATTCTATGCTATGCATAGCAATGAGTATTTCAGTAAAATCTGCTAAATTTTCGGGTATTGATATTCCTGATATTGGTTGATTCAACGAAACCCCATTAGCCTTTTTAGTACTCCATACCTCTCCATTGAAAGTCTGTAATTCACTAGTTTTGCTCATTAGTGAATCACTCCTTTCATGGTTGAACCGTTCCCCAAAAATATCGCTGGGGAATTCATCTATCTCGACGGCAGAAGTTCCGTAGATTGTTGTGGAAATGTGATGGGTAAAAAATGGACAGATTGGGCAGAATGCACTCATAAAATCTCTAACTACACGATGTATCGTCCAGGCAGCTTGCTCGTCACCGTCATACAATCTAGACTTTACCATTTCAAGGTAATGGCTTGGTAGTATACCTGTTCCAAAACTCTTCAGATTTTGGGTTGCGGTATAAATGTCTAAATTGGCCCATGCAACTTTTACCTCAGACATTACGGCGTTGAATTCATACAGAATCCACTCATCCTCAACCTTGAGATTATTTGGCATGTTATCCAGGTCTTCAGGCACATCAAATTGTGAGGCAAAGCGGGCTACGTTAAACAACTTGGTCAAAACTCCGAAATACTTCTGCTCGATCTCTTCTGGGTTGATGTGGAAATCATCACCCACTTGCGCCTCGCAGGCTTTCCAGAGTCGGAAACATTCGCTACCAATTTTGTTGGCCTTGAGTTGTACGGTTTTTTCTGGTCCTTTTATTTTCCATGAGGCAGTTCTACCACCAGCCCCGCACTCTAGAACTGAATCAGCATCAATCCCGTTGCCTAATGATTTGCTCATTTTACGCCCCCATGGATCCATGCCCAAACCGTCAATCCAAACATGCTG
>DUJJ01000084.1 GCA_013329865.1 Candidatus Poseidoniaceae archaeon | reverse complement strand
TAATCCACCGTCTTTGGCATCTAGGGTAGATTCTACGAATTTCTTTATTTCGTGAAATCGATCAATTGACTCATAGGTTATTTGTATTAAAAACAAAAATTCATCCGAATTAGAAATACCATACCACGCAGCAAGACATCCTGATTGGCGTTTTGATAGTTCAATGCGCGACTTTACCATTCTCTCAAACCTGGCTTCTTTACCTTTAGCTGTTTGACAAACAATAGTTTCCAATAACGGCATGATTTTCACCTAGACATGTTTCCTTTAATATAAATATTATATCTTTTTCCATTAAGTAATAATCATAAATCATTGTTTAGGCAGATACCATCCATGATAGTCATATCAACAGGTGAATGGCCTGGAGTAAGACACCATGACTCCCACTGTTGGGATTGTAATATGTTCAGATTTGCTACACTACCTACCGATATAACTCCATGCCTGTTACCAGACTTGTGGGGAGTAATGTGTGCAGCATTGATTGTGCAAGCGGCAAGGGCCGTTAATGGGTCGACACCACAACGTTGCACTAAGCATGATGCTGCGAAGGGCAAACTGAGCACCTGATTGTTTGGATTGTAGTCAGTGGCTATAGTCCATGGGGCCTCTAATTCAACCATTGCTTGAAAATTTGGCCAGCCAGTACCTAGTGAGTATGGCGTCCCCGGAAGAAACCCAGTACTGACTCCTGCAGCTTTCATTTCATCTCGTGCCTCATCACTGGTGTGGTGAGCATGGTCGGCAGTATCAACACCTAGTTCGGCTGCTAGGCTACCTCCTCCGCCATCGCAAAACTCATCGATGTGCATTCGCAATCTTAGTCCATGTCTACGCGCTTCAACAAGGATTTCCCTTGACTCATCTAAACCAAACCAGCCGGGTTCGCAAAAAACGTCTGCGGATCTTGCCAAACCTGATTCAACTACAATAGGTAGTTGTTCAGTGATGAGTTCCTCAGTATATGTTTCCAGCGAGTGGTTATCAGGGATTGCATGGGCACCAAGCCAGGTAGAATCGATTCCGGGCAATGACCCTTCGTCATCTAATAATTTTGCAACCTTCAGCAATTTCAACTCATTTTCACTGTCTAAGCCATATCCAGACTTTGTCTCAACATATGTGCTACCATTCCTTAGTGCGGTGGTCAGCCGTTTTCTGCCGAGCCGATACAGTTCATCAACCGAAAGAGATTTCGTCATCGACACGGTTGAATTAATTCCACCGCCCAGCGCAGCAATTTGGGCGTAACTATGACCTTGTTGCTTAAGTCGTACCTCTCTTGACCGATCTCCCCCCCAGACTATGTGTGTATGTGAATCGATTAAACCGGGAATAACTGCTCTGCCTTTAGCGTCAATCATTTCAATTTGATTGGTGGTTTGTGCGTGTGATAGGTAATCGTCTAACGCGGAATTTGATTCCACAATTTCTTCAATTACTTTATTGTTTATAATAATTGCATTTCCAGCGGGTTTTATCCATTTATCATTGTACATATCTGCTCCGACTAGAGGCGTATCAGAGTCAAAGCAAACAATAGGCCCGCAATCATGAATAACGGTCCGCATAGATGAGTCTAGATGGTGAGGGTTCAATAATAATGGCTTACACGGCAGAGTCGAGAGGAGACTATGTGGACCTTAGGCATTGAATCAACTGCTCATACGCTTTCATTTGGCCTAATCGACAAGAACGGGATTCCATTTCCGTCATCTACTTCAACTATTAAGCCCGAAAAAGGTGGCATACATCCAAGAGAAGCAGCGGACCATCACAAAGCAGCGGCTAGTGAATTACTAGCCTCAGCACTTGCTAGCCAATCACTTTCACCATTAGACATCGGTGCAATAGCCTATTCTCAAGGTCCTGGTTTAGGTCCATGTTTGCGTGTTGGTGCATCGATTGCCCGCGGCTTAGCTGCCAAGTTTGATGTACCGCTAATCGGTGTTAACCACTGTGTAGCACACATCGAGATAGGCCGCCAACAGTGTGGTTGTGATGACCCAGTGTTACTTTACGTATCAGGCGGCAACACCCAAGTAATTGCTCGCTTGGAAGGCAAATATCGTGTGTTAGGTGAAACTCTTGACATTGGGATCGGCAATATGCTTGATAAATTCGCTAGAGCACAGGGTATTCCCTTTCCGGGTGGCCCTGTGATTGAAAAATTAGCTAAGAAGTGGATTGATGATAACCCAAATGCAACAATGGAAGGCCTAGAATTACCTTATGCTGTGCGAGGGATGGACCTAGCCTTCTCAGGAGTGCTGACTGCCGCATTAAGGTTAGTGAATAGTGGAAAACCACTAGAAGCAGTATGTTGGAGTTTACAAGAGCATGTTTTCTCAGCATGCGTTGAAGTGGCAGAACGTGCTTTAGCTCACACTGGAAAAACTGAGTTGCTTCTCGGTGGAGGTGTTGCTTGTAACACCAGATTAAGAACAATGTGCACATTGATGTGCGAAGAAAGGGAAGCGACATCCTTTGCTCCACCAAGAATGTATTGCATAGATAATGGCACGATGATTGGATTGCTTGGTCATCTTGAGATGGGTGCTGGCAGAGTAACTGAGTTTGATAAAAGCGCAATTGATCAATATCTAAGGACAGACCAGACCCCGATTATTTGGGCTTAGGGCTAGCCAACCGTTTTAAGAGGTCGCTGTTGAGATGATGTCAGGCGAAAACCATGAACGGTCGTAACAGGCGAAGGAAAGATGTTCCATTCAATCCATTCGCGCAAAATGCTGCGGCTGAACGAAATAGACGACATGCTGAAAAAGCCAAAGAAAAACGTCGATTAGAGGCACAAAATCAAGCCGCTACCACACTTAACAATACTACAGGTGACAATAAATCCAAAACGTTAGAAGAACTACGTAATCAGGCTCGAGAAAAATTAGCCGTGGATGTCCCCAAAACCGAAGCGCCTGTAGTGGAAGAGAATAAACCAGTTATCGAAACTCCTGAACCAGAGCCAAAAATCGAATCACAACCCGTGATAATTGAGACCTCGGCTGCAAAAATAATTGAGCCTAAAACTACTAGGGAAGACAGACTAGCAGAACTAAAAAGAAAATCACAGAAATCAAAAGATAAGGCCAAAGCCACGAAGAACATTGCCAAACAAGATGTCAAGCCCGAAACAGAAATGGCCGACGAACATCACCATGAAACACTTGAACCGGCAGTAGTTGATATCGATGATATCGTAGATAAGAGTTCAAGTCCAGGAAAAAATCTTAACGTTTTCAAGACCATACAAAGCGTCGACAGGTCCTCTGCTGGGATTTCGAAAAAGAAGCGTAAAACCCGACGCATGGACAAAAAAGGTGGCGGACGTCAGCGCTTAGAAAAGAAATTAAATCGGCAAAAAATTCTCGAGTTCAAGTATGTGGCTAGAGAAATACTAGCACACCCAGATATCCCAGAAGAACATCGCTCTAATGTCTTGGGTCAAATGATTGCAAAGGGTGAAAGGATTGGTATAGATGCAGCAATTGAATTTATCGAGCAGAAACAGGCAGAAATGATTCTGACAAGTGAGATTTCTGATAAACTAAAACAAGAGATTAAGAGTATCTCTACTAGACGGTGATGATATGAGCGTTAACGTAATTGAAGCGGGAATGGACGTAAAAGTTCACTACAAGGGAACTCTACCAGAAAATGGCGAAGTATTCGATTCAAGTGAAGGAAAAGATCCTCTCAAGTTCACTGTCGGTAAGGGTCAAATGATACGAGGTTTTGAAGAAGAACTTATGGGTGCTGCTACAGGAGATAAGAAAACCTTCACCCTAACTGCAGAGCGCGCTTACGGCGCAAGAGATGAGGAAGCAATACTGCAGATACCACGGTCTCAATTTGCCCAACTTGAGGAACAAACGACTCTCGAAGTCGGATTTCAACTAGTTGCTCAAATGCCTCATGGTCCAGCGCCATTTACAGTGTGCAACCTATCTAATGAAACGGTCACGGCTGATTTTAATCATGCTCTAGCTGGCAAAGATTTGACGTTTGAAGTTGAGGTTGTAGAAGTCACTCCGGCGAGCTCCGGTTGCGGTGACCCAAAGTGTGGCTGTTAATCACATTACACAGTCTAGCCCAACAGTAGTTTTGATGAATCTCCATAACTTGGGATGGTCATGTCTGAAGGAAGAAAATCAGAGTGGAAGACTCTTTCTGGTCTTGACATTCCTCAAGAATTCCCCGGCCAAGTTGATTTCCCTGGACAACCTCCATACACTAGCGGAATACACGACACGATGTATCGCTCAAGATTGTGGACAATGCGGCAATACGCCGGTTTTTCAAGCGCTAAAGCAACTAACGAACGGTTCAAACTCCTCCTAGACCGTGGCCAGAAAGGACTCTCAGTGGCATTTGACCTTCCAACACAACTTGGCTTGGATGCAGATGATGAATTATCAATTGGCGAGGTTGGCAAGGTTGGTGTTTCAATATCGACTCTAGATGATATGCGTGAATTAATGTCAGGCATTCCATTAGACAAAGTCTCAACTTCAATGACTATCAATGCCCCAGCGATGATATTGTTAGCAATGTATATCATTGTGGGTGAGGAACAAGGTGTGTCACCTGACAAACTTAGGGGTACGATACAAAACGATATTCTGAAAGAGTACATGGCACGCGGCACATATGTTTTCCCGCCGGAACAGAGCATGCGACTAATCACCGACATATTCTCATTTTGTGCTCAAAATGTTTCGCAATGGAACACGATATCAATTAGTGGATACCACATAAGAGAGGCTGGCTGTACTGCTACGCAGGAAGTGGCGTTTACTCTCTCAAGTGCACTGAATTATGTCGATGCGGCATTAGCGACAGGGTTGGATATTGATGAGTTTGCTCCACGATTGTCGTTTTTCTTCAATTGTCACAATGATTTCTTTGAAGAAATCGCCAAATTTAGAGCGGCAAGGAAACTTTGGCACGACCTTATTGACCAACGATATGATGCAAAAAATCCCAAATCCAAGAAGTTGAGATTTCACACACAGGTTGCTGGAGTCAGCTTAACAGCACAGCAACCACTGAACAATATTTCACGGGTAACCATCCAAGCACTAGCAGCAGTCTGTGGTGGCACACAAAGTCTTCACACTAATTCATATGATGAGGCAATCGGGCTACCAACCGAGGAAAGCGCAACTATTGCACTGCGTACTCAACAGATAATTGCTGAAGAATCCGGCGCTGCAGACGTAATTGACCCACTGGGTGGTTCTCATTATGTAGAACATCTAACAGCAAAGATTTACCAATCAGCCTCAGCAATGATTGATGAAATTGATCGAATGGGCGGTGCAATGTCAGCCATAAAAGAAGGGTGGCAGCAGAGACAAATTCACAATTCTGCTTTTCAGCACCTCAATGATGTAGAATCAGGCAAACGTAAAATCGTTGGCGTTAATCACGGTCTTATGGATGAAAAGAATTCTATAGCGGCTATGAAAACAGACGACAGCCTAGGGAAATCTCAAAGAGAGAAATTAGCGAAGTTAAGAAGCACTCGCAATCAGAAGATTGCAAATGAAGCTCTTGAAGCTATTAGAGCTGCTGCTGTGACCAATGACAACCTTTTCCCACTGGTTATTGACGCAATAAAAAGTGATTGTACGCTCGGAGAAGTTATGACTGCAATGAAGGACGTATTTGGCACATGGATGGCACCAAGTGGATTTTAGGTGGATTGAATGGATATACGATTAGACCATATTGGAATCGCCGTAAATAGCCTAGATGAGGGCGAAAAATTTTGGCGATTATTGGGCCTAGTGCCAGAATCAAAAGACGAAGAGGTAGCCGACCAAGGCGTGAAAACTAGGTTTATTCCAATTGCTAACCAAGCCCAAGAGCCCGCAATGATTGAGTTACTAGAGCCAACTGGCCCCGATACGCCGATTGGAAAATTCATTAGCAAGAGAGGCGTTGGAATCCAACAAATATGCTTCCAAGTGACGGATATTAATCTGTTAATTAACAAATTACTAGATTCTGGAATCACCATGATTGACGAGGTTCCAAAACTTGGTTCGAAAAACTGCTTGATTGCTTTCGTTCATCCAAAGTCCACTGGTGGCGTGCTTGTTGAGTTGTCACAATCGCTGTAGGAAACAATCATAATCCATCTTGCAGACATGAAACCATGCGAACATGTGTTGACCAGTTGATGGCCTTATCGTATATCGACGGCCCTCGCCTCAAAGCCGAGGCTAATTTTATCGCTAACCGACTTGAGGCGCTAAGATATAACGGTATGATATCGAATGATGCATATTTAGACGCAGGTTCAATTTATGGTGCATTTGAAATGTTTGCGAACCTAATTGATATGGGTGTACCCCAACAAGAAATCTTTTCCCATTTGAAGCAACAATTGGTTAGAGCGAGGAAACTCGAAGTTAAATATCCGGGTCTAAATTTAGCAATAGAATCGGGTAGGGCTAGTTGATTATGTCTCGCAGTAGCACACTTCTCAAGGTATCCAATGTGCGAAAAAATTTCGCTGAAGTTGTCGCCCTTGATGGTGTCACATTTGAAATAAAATCAGGTGAAGTTGTAGGCCTTGTCGGTAGCAATGGCGCTGGCAAAACAACGTTATTACGATTGATGTCAGGAGTTTACCGACCCTCAGCAGGTACTGTTACATTAGGCGACGATACACCAGTCCATCTAATGCGTGATAGTCTTGGCGTCGTTCCCGAATCTACTGGATTGTATTCAAGGTTGACTGCATGGGAGAATATACGCTATCACAGCAGGCTATACGGAGTGAAAGATAAGATTGCTTGGAAGAGAACTTTAAAATTCGCTCAAAGTTTAGATATGGAGGAAAATCTTTCGCGCTATACCAAGGGATTTTCACGCGGTATGCGACAAAAAACGGCACTATTGCGGGCATTAGCTCACGGGCCAAGTGTATTATTGCTAGATGAGCCTACGGCAGGTCTTGATATAACCAGCGCACGAACTGTCAGATCATTGGTTAACCAGATAAAACAAGAGGGCGGGACAGTAGTTTACTCCACCCATCAATTATTCGAAGCACAGCAGGTATGCGACCGTATAATAATAATTCATAACGGTGTAGTCAAGGCCAATGGTTCACCGTCTGAACTAATCAATACAACCGGGTCAGATAGTTTGGAAGATGCCTATGTTGCTTTGACCCAGGAAAAAGCAAGAATGCGTTATGAGGATGGTAAAACAGAGTCAACGATCACCAGATTCTGGCACAGGTTGTTCCGGCCAAAGACACCATATTCACTGAATTCGGGGGTTGATTCGGATGAATAAATCTGTTAATCGGGTCAAGACCATTGCCAAGAAAGAAGTTGTTGAATTCGTCCGTGATTGGCGAACTATAGTTGCGATAATTATTATTCCAATCTTGATGTTTCCTGTTCTATTCATTGTATTTCCCATTCTCCTAGAATCAGAAGCAGCAGAATTAGATGCAAAGAATGTAACCATCGAAATTCAGTATAACCAGTATCCAGAAGAATTTACCCGCCTATTTAATCAAACATCTACATCTCTTTTACTGGTTAATACTACATTTAATCATTCATTATCTGAACCATTAGAAGATTTGAATCGAATCAGAAATATGGAATTAGATGCCATTTTACGATTAAATTATTCTGATGAAATTTGGTTCTACTCTATCATCCATCTATCGACATCTGAATCATCGACGGAAGCCAAAACCAGAATAATTGGAGTTCTCAACTATTTTGAAAGTAACATAACTGCACAGCGCATTGCCGACGGCGGCTTAGATGTTAATTCAACACTCGACCCACTCAGATGGGATGGTGATGTCGGTAGGGCAGACGTTGCTACTGACGGTGAGCAAGCAGGACTTATCCTATCCTTGTTTATTCCATTAGTTCTAGCAATATGGACGTTTTCTAGCGCCATTCAGCCATCGATTGATATGACTGCGGGAGAGCGTGAGCGGGGTACGTTAGAAGCCCTGCTCGGTCTTCCATGCACACGCAATGAATTATTGATGGGTAAGTGGTTAGGCGTGGCAACAATAACTAGCATTGGGGTGTTGCTGCAGATCGTTGGCTTGTTGTTCGCTATTGGCTATCTAGCAAGTTCAGATTTTATTGGCATACCAGACCTCTCAGTTACAGCAATAATTCTTATCATTTTGTCAATAATGCTGTTTGCTGTCATGGTTGTAGCACTTGAACTAGCACTAGCAATGCGTTCTCACAGTGTGAAAGAAGCAGGGTCAATTTTAGGACCTGCAATAATTTTGATTATTTTCCCAGCATTATTCACTCAAGTAATCAACCTTGACGGAATAGAAAGCTTCTGGTTTGGAATTCCTGTAATAAATATTCTTTTAGCACTCAGAGAGTTGTTACTCGACCGTGTAATAACTGAACACATAGTCATATGGATGGTAAGTTCGGTGATATATGCGACATTGGCTGCGTATTACGCCGCAAAACAGTTCAAGCGGGAAGACATCGTAACAACACTGTCATGAAAATGCGATAAGCGCTTCTCTGACAATATCAATGATTAAATCAATCTCTTCTGAGGTTATCCTAAAATGAGGGGTGAATCTTAATGCATTATGTCCACCGTGAATTACCCCCAGTCCTTTTCTTCGGCACCATGGTTCAATCGCATCAAAACCAACTACTGGGTATTTATCTGGTATGAGTTCTGCACTTAGTAACAGGCCAGTGCCCTGAACTTTAGTGATGGTTCCCGGAAGCTCCTCAGCCAGCAGTTTTAATTTATCAACAAATTCTTGGCCACGATCTTTGATATTCTTTCGTAGTTCTGGGGTAATCTGTTCAAGCACTGCAACAGCGGTTTCAAGCGCCCGTGGGTTTGTAGTCATCGTGTTGCCATAAATGCCAACTACATACATAGAAGATGCTCGATCGTTCATCCCCAATACTGAGAGCGGATACTGACCTGCGTTAATCGCTTTAGACCAGGTTTCCATGTCTGGAACTTCGGCATCTTGGAACCCTTCATAGTCGATGACTGATAAGCACCCTTGTCCCCT
>DUJJ01000027.1:561-3577 GCA_013329865.1 Candidatus Poseidoniaceae archaeon | reverse complement strand
GGTCAAACAATTGTCTACTCAAGCGAATCGCAACATAAAATCCTCGCCACACGACGGACATGCAACGACTGCCTCATCAGCATCAGGAATTGCAATATTGAATTTGGTTGTACAGTGAGGACACGAAACCTGTTGGATTACTGGTTCATCCGGAGCAGCAATCAATTCTGTTGGATTTTCATCAGATTTGGCAATCGGTTCTGCTAAGTTTTCAACTGGTATGTCAAGTGGTTTTTCTGAGATTAAATCCTTCTTAACTTCAGCATTCAACGGTTCGATTTCAGCTTTTACCTGATGTGGTAGTGCGATACCGCCACTAACAACTTGAGTCACTGTTTCTACAATCCCCGCTGCTGTATTGGTTTCGATTATTTCTTGGTTCTCCTCCTCAGCGAACATAGCCATTGCATCGGCAGCAGCAGATTGGGATGCCGAAGGATACGGATTTTCATTGGTGATGAAACTGGGTGATGGTTGGATGGTTGCAGGTGGTGCAAAGGCTGCTGTTGACTCGGTTTGATTGACTGGGGCACCATATATCGACTGATACTCAGAGTCTTGATCCTGCTGAATTCGCTGCTCACTAGTAACCACCTGTTGGCCAGAGTCTAGTCCGGCAAGTATTGGCGCATCGGCAAATAATGGTATTTTGCCGCGCCGTCTTACCATCTGGATGTGTTGCAATGCTTCGGCCTCAGACAGCCCTCTGCCCTGTAACAATTGAACTGCGATACCAGTCTGCCACCTTCTGAAGCCAATCATGGCCACAGAAATTGTTACCAGACCAAGGAATAATGCAACAAACACGATGCCCAGCACGCCGCCAACCTCCGCTGCTGCGGCAACATTGACCGAAAATGCGTGAGAGTCAGAATTGCCCGATTGGTCGAAGACCGTAACCACGATATCTTGACTGCCAGTATCCACCAATTTGACATCGACTGAAGACCCAACATAATCTGGGTCATCTGTTGAATCACCGTTTCCATCGCTATCCTGTTCAGGGTTCAAATCCCAATGGTATGTTAACTGATATGATTTATCGTAAGCATCGCTAGCATCGATGGTCAAACTCAGGGTCTTACCTTCAACCGCGGAGGACGGCAGTGCGTCTATTGCCGCATTCGAAAGTGATGGGATTGATGAGTCATCCACAACGACGACTGCGGTTGATGTGGCAAAGTTACCTGAACCATCAGTGACGGTGAGATTAACCTGATAGGTCCCGATGTTTGGCCAGGCAATGCTTACTGAATTATTGTTGTCCGTGAATACTTCTCCCCACTCCCAAAGACAACTAGCTACCGCATCATCATCCGTACTTGAACTACAACTGAATGCTGTATCTTGATTGATTGAGGTTTTCCAACCACCTGAAAAAGCTTCAGCACTACTGCTGATAATTGGGGTTGGTGGCAGAACGTCGAGCACTGAAATCGTATAATTTACTGATATCACTTGCTGGTTAGGTGCCGTTGCTGTTAGCGTCACTACTTTGTCGCCGATAGATGCCCAAGACGATGTAACTTCAAAGCCCTGTGCCTGATTATCGTTAGTGAATATGCCATCTTGATTATCATCCACAGTATCATCAAAGTCCCAAGACAAAGTTGCAATCTGTCCGACTCGATTGGGCGAATCATTCGCATTCATCGATATCGCCTCACCAATTGTTGTGACTCCAGCCTCACTAGCGCTGATTATCGGCTGCAAAATTGGCGCAAGTTCAACTCTAACCGTTACTCTGATATCAGAATCGCCAACCGCGCCGCCAACTGGTGTGTTGGTATTGTCAACGATTATCAGTAGTTCTACCCCATCGAGCTCCTCGGGAACTGTCCACGTATCAGAGTCAGAATCCACAACCGACTGTAAATCCAATCCTGCGACAAATAATTGTCCGACATCACCGGCTAGATACAAATCGTGCATTGAGCGAGTTTGCAAATAAACATCTGCCTGGCCAGTCAACGCCCAAGCGGTAACTACTATGGTTGTTCCAGCATCTAACTTTAGTGAATCACCCGAAAGCAGGGTTGTAAATTCATTATTCTCAACGGCTACTACATCGTGGAAGGGCGTCCAAAACGATTCATCAATTTTTGTCACTGACGCACCAATTTGACTGGTTGAACCACCTTGATCGCCCTGTCCATTATCACCATCATGAGCTAAATTATCAAGCACCATAAAGTAGGTTTTAGGATTGATTGAGGCCGGAACTTTCCAATGAAAATTATAGCCACCGAGAGCATTTTCGGTTGAAATTATCTGATTAAATTGGGACCGGTATGACTGACCCGCATCATAGGTCAAAATTTGATTTTGGTCAAAGAACAAGACATCTACTGCGTCGTTTATTATCGAGATAGATATATCATAAACGTCCCCGGGTTGCAATACACCAAGGTTAACTTTAGCACACACGCCAGCATCAATAGTAATGGTATTCTGTAACTGATTGGTGTTTAATTCCAAACAATTGGGTGCGTCTCTACCGCTGATTTCAGAGGATGCCATTGGTATGAGCAACACCAAGACCAACAGGCCGGCGACTGCTGTGCAACGCATAGTCCGCTGTAGGGTTTCGCACTCTTGAAATGAACCCATCAATGAATCAACAAGACCAACCGTCACCATGCCAGTGCAAATGGTGAACTTCACCGCTATCCTCAACCAATATTCTATCTCCGTCAATAGCAGCACTGAGGCTGATTGGTGATGTGGCTAGTACTTTCATCGCCTCACCGATTAACTCGTCTGTATGCCTAATCCTTGCTCCGTAATGGGTCAAAACTAGGTGATTTGCACCACAGGCTAGAGCGGTCCTAGCCGCACCAGAAGCAGTGGAGTGCAGATAATCCTCGGCTTTTTCAGTAAAATCATCGAGAAAAGTTGCCTCATGAACCAATAAAGAACACTGTTCCAGCGCAGTAATTCCTGGAGCCATTTCTGCAGTGTCCCCAGAAACCACCACTGTTAGCGGACTTAGAGGCTCACTACGGAAATCCTGACC
>DUJJ01000027.1:0-172 GCA_013329865.1 Candidatus Poseidoniaceae archaeon | reverse complement strand
TTCTGTCAAAGCTAACTGTTTGGCTTTTGCCCGGTTAAATTTCCCAGGGGATGCCGCCGAAGAAACCTGCCAAGCACATGAGGGGGTAGAGTGGATTGTGGGTAATGCTCCAATGCGATTGTTAGTCCAACCTTCAGGTTGTGGCATTTCCGCTAATTCAATGATTTTGCCG
>DUJJ01000127.1:3854-4489 GCA_013329865.1 Candidatus Poseidoniaceae archaeon | reverse complement strand
TTCGTGGTGCTTGCGCAAACCGACATTGTAATTCTCGAATCCCCAGAAGGGCTTGTTGCTGGCGATTATCTAACAGTTAACGGAACCTTACTGGATGATCTGGGTAACAGTCTCACAACGCTCGAGGTTCCGTCTGCGGCAGTTGTTCACCTGATGATAGACAACATATCGGTGGCTAGTGTCGAAACTGATCCAGTTACTGGACAGTTTAGTCTTGGTTACCCACTACCAGAGGACATTTCGGCCGGTGCACATATCATAACGGTCCAATTTTATGGCGGCAGAGACTGGGTAGACCCCATTGGCGTGGGGGAGCCGTCAAACCCAGAGTATTACCTTCCGTCATTTGCGACAGTTCCATTCAACATATCTGTGCCAACCAAGATTAGTCTAATCACTGCCGGCGGTGATGTCAATCGTGAAGATGTGATGACCATCGAAGGCATATTACTAGACTTGGTCGACAACCCACTGCCAGACTTGACCATTGAGGTGTGGCTCGATGGTGATTTCATGACCAATGTTGAAACCGATGAAAACGGCGTGTTTACTGCTGTTTATCCGGTGCCGGCTAACGCTGCATTAGGCCCAGTCCTCCTTGAGATTAGGTTTAACGGGACAAGCTTTTACCTACC
>DUJJ01000127.1:0-3469 GCA_013329865.1 Candidatus Poseidoniaceae archaeon | reverse complement strand
TTCCTGAAACAGTTGCTGTTGGTCAAAACGTTACCATCTCAGGAACTGTTGCCGATAATCAACTCGTGCCGATTCCAAACCACCAAGTTGAGTTGGTTGTAGAGGGTATAACAATTGCTTTGCTGACAACCGATACTGATGGGGCTTACACCTATCAATGGACAGTGAGTGATTTGTTTGAGTTTGGTAACCGAACCATAACCGCATATTCTGGCAGCCAAGGATACTATCGCTCAAACAGCACAAATACCACCTTTTTCCTCGCTCACAGAGCTGATTTAACGGTATCATTTGATAGCGATTCACAAGTCACTCGTGGGGAATTATGGGAATTATCTGGTAGATTATTCGATATCGATTCGCTAACTAATGAGGGATTGGAAGATGAAATTTTACAGATATATCTAGACGGTGATTTGGTTGCTACCACCCAAACTACTAGCAACGGTGAATGGGATGCGATAATATTTGCAACACAGGATTTATCCAGAGGATTACACGAAATCCAAATCGTCTTCCCCGGGACCTATTCACACATTGGTACAGATGAACTAGTCGTCGGTTATGTCTGGGCTGATGTCGAAATAGCCATCGATTCAACATCAACTAACGTAGCGATCCGCTCAGATGGGACATTCGGACCAATTTCAATTACCGGATCTGTCTCAGAGATTGGTGGAACTGGAGAGATTTTTGAGGACTTAGTCATCAATATCGGTAACGGGACAGATTGTGAGTCACAGCGTGAAGGTGCAAGATGCATCCCGTCGAGTATGGTAACTGTAAACTGGTTTAATGGCAACTTCACTATCGATACTGTGGCTCCATCATGGTATGGCGTAGGTCAGCAATATATCCATCTAGATGTGTTACAAAATAACACCTATTACCTAAACAGCGGTTCAGTAAGTCGTCAAATATTCATCAAATTAAATGTCGACTTTGACTGGGAAATCGCCCAAATTGTTGAAAGTGGTAACAATGATGTATTTGGCAGCATTACTATTACTGCCAACGATACTCAACAAGGTGTTCCTAATGTTCGAGTCACCTATATTCTAATGAACGAATCAAACAGCGAGTTAACCAATCCCCTAACAGTAATTACAGACCCTACTGGATTAGCAGCATTTGAGTTCAATTCCGATCCACCCTATGGTGACTATGAGAGATGGGGTTATGTCTATGTTGACGCAATAATCAATGACCCGATAATATCCGATAACAGTCGTGCAGAGTTTGAAGAATTACGCTCGTCTGACCAATTCAATCCGAAGTATAAATTCGACGCTGAGGATGTCAAAGTGCCGACATGGGCTTATGTCCTGCTAGTCTTGGTAGCTATTCTTGTCGGTGTTGGAACCGTTATCTATCTCAGAAGAGCGAATAATGAACTTTTGCAAGAGGCAGCAGAGGTCTTCGCCTACACCGCCGAACTCTTGGCGGCTGGTGACTCAATTCGAGAGGCTATTTTCAATTGCTATCAAAATCTTTGCACAGTGCTGCAACAAAACGGATTCCTGCGACGAGATTTCGAGACAGTGCGAGAATTTGAAGTAGCAATCAGGCAGGCAATGCCTCAGCTATCTGATGACGCTCTCCATGCCCTTGATAACATGTTCGAAATGGCTCGGTACAGTCGTGATGAAATGGGACCGCAACATCAGCAAGCTGCACAGTTGGCATTGGAAAAGATGATGCAAGAGATTGCCAGTTTGCAAGCGATACCGAACAGGTAATCTTACCACCTAAGGTATAATCTGTTGTTGTAAAAATTTGCTTGGAAATTAAAATCTTCTGAGTTAGAGTCTATGGTTAACTCACGCTGGAGTTCTTGTCCGTCTTTTTCGATGAAGTTTAGTTTGATTACTGTCTCATCGTCTTTGGTCATTTTGTGAATGGTTATATCCTCGAGATCTAGCCCTTTTACGGGAATTGATAGGCCGTCTGGGTCAACCCTCCCGTTTAATTCGTCAATCAGCCAATTTAGTTTACGACTCGGCTCAGTTGCCGCGATGTGTTCCTCTGGAATCATTCCTGCACTAACTAAAACCTGAACATGCCGATTTTCAACTTCAGCCAGATGTGGCGCACCACGCCAAAATTCGTCATGCAGGGATTCGACATCTGAAACTAGGCCAGCGCGCTTTACTTCGACGTCATTTTCGGCACTAATCGCTGGTTTAGTTGCTGAAATATCGACTAACTCCCAGTCTGACATGCTAGCGTCTCAGCGGCAAACACCAATGAACCTTTTCGTTGTTTATGATATGCGTTTTACCCTGCGAAAGAACCGTGAAGCAAACGCTTTGGTCGAATTCGGTTCATTGGAGGAATTCATTTTCATTGCTGAGGGATAACAGTCACGATAGGTTCTGTTATCATTTCGATTGTCAAGAAGCAGAATCAACGCTCTATCTTCAACCGACCTAATGGGCCGTCCCATGGCTTGTAGTATTGCATTTACCGCAGGTTGAGTCACTGTGTAACGCCAAGCGTTTTGCTTACCAAATTTATCAGATATGTATTCCTTGAGCGAGTCTGAGAGGACCGAAGGTGGAGGGTTGGGAATTCCTATGCACACAACGGAGCCCAACACGCCATCGTCGTAATCAATACCTTCTGATAGTCGCGCCCCGAAAACTCCGCACAACAATACTCGGTTGCCGATCCTTCGCTCGTTCTTTAATCGTGCAACAACTCGGTCTATGTCGTCCTTGACCCAATCTCTAGATTCAGTTATTTTGGTTACACCAGAAAAATAAACTCCACCAAGTATATCCTCCATCAACTTGTATGATGGACAAAATACTGCAACATGGTCATCGCTGCCATCAATAAGTGCTTGAATATGGCCTCGCATTTTCTCCCACATAGCCATTGAACGCTGATTATACTTAGTGGTAACATCTCTGGCAACCAATACTGGTCTGCGCTCGCCGGCAAATGGTGAAACATAGGATGTTTTGGTGGTAAGGTTAGATGGCAATGCCAAAATATCAGCATACATCGAGGGCGGATATAATGTACCAGACATTAGAATTGAGCCGGCGGTTTTCGAGAACAGTGGGCCTGATAGAACTCCTGGATCAAGCAAATGAGTAGTTATCTTTCCTTCCTTGCCTTTGGGTGAAAACACCATGCACAGTGCTGTTGTTTTGCCAAACCGCATGATTGATTCGATGATGTAGGCAATTCGATGAGCATCTGGCTCGGAGGCGTCCTCTTCATCCTCTACCTCGACTGCTACTTGGCTGAGGGTGTGATACAGTTTTTCCAGTGGATTTTTAGTCGTTTGATGTTTATTATAATCGGTATCCTCACCGATCCGCATTTGTCCCGATACCCCTTCATATTCATTACACGCAGCATGAATTAGTTCGGTGAACTGGCCAATGTCAACCAATAGATCCTCATCATCTTTCACCTTCTCATGCAGGCTCTTGAAATAATCACCCATTTTGTGCCT
>DUJJ01000054.1:9074-9640 GCA_013329865.1 Candidatus Poseidoniaceae archaeon | reverse complement strand
GTTGAGATGCTTGAGGACGAACCGCTATTCAATGCCGGGCAGGGCTCAGTCATAGGTGAAGACGGTAGCATAACCATGGACGCCTCGATTATGCGTGGTTTTGATAAAGCCGCAGGCTCAGTAGTCAATGTTACAGAATTACGTCACCCAATTAGAGCCGCCAATCTCATTTTGAAGCGAGGTTGGCCAGTCATGCTCAATAGCGCAGCAGCAGATCAATTCGGTCTCGCTAACAATCTTGAGCAGGTTAGTCAAGAGTGGCTTAAAACCGAATTACGAAGAGGACAATGGCAACAATGGCGAGCGAGTAAGGATAGTCCAGGTTCAACAGATGAGGATGATTCAGTTCTTGACCATGACTTGGAAGGTAGAGTCAAGACAGAATTTTCTGATGAAGGAATGGGAACTGTAGGGGCTGTGGCTCTAGATCGCAACGGGAATGTTGCGGCGGCCACATCGACTGGTGGAATGACTGGTAAGCCACAGGGACGTATTGGTGATACACCGATTATTGGCGCAGGGACTTGGGCAGACGAATCAATTGCAATATCATGTACTGGAGTTGG
>DUJJ01000054.1:965-8676 GCA_013329865.1 Candidatus Poseidoniaceae archaeon | reverse complement strand
AAATCAGCGGAGTTGGTGCTTGATGAGGTTGCACCACTCGGTGGTCGTGGCGGGCTTATTGCCGTATCCTCGAATGGCGATTATGTCATGCCCTTCCAAACCAGGCTAATGTATCGAGGGTCCTGGAACGGTGGTAGAATCGAGGTCGGTATCGGGCCCCAAAACGAGATATAGATATTATTTAATAATTAATTAATAAGCCAATACTATGTCGAAGCATAGAGCGGGAAACAGGCGCATAATTAGTATAAGTATTCCAGAAAACTTGGCTGTAAGACTTGATCGCAAGGTGGGCAAAGGAAAGTCGGGCCGGAGCGCAACAATTGCAAAAATGATAGACCAAGCCCTAAATCCTAGACCGATACAACAGCATAATAAAGCTGCTAAACCAATACCAAGCGGGGATATCAGCATCCGTGTCGAATCAGATACAATGGGCGACCTTGAGGTTCCCGATGATCGCTATTACGGATGCCAAACCGCCCGCTCGCTGATTAATTTCGATATCGGTATAGATACT
This sequence comes from Candidatus Poseidoniaceae archaeon, assembly GCA_013329865.1. Taxonomy (GTDB): domain Archaea; phylum Thermoplasmatota; class Poseidoniia; order Poseidoniales; family Poseidoniaceae; genus MGIIa-L1; species MGIIa-L1 sp8725u. The sequence continues at coordinate 8,156 of DUJJ01000054.1, read as the reverse complement.
ATGCCACGTGGGGTAATCAGAGCGTTTGGTATCTTGAAGCAAGCCGCAGCTAAGACTAATATTGCGCTTGAGCAATTGGATTCAGATGTCGGCGACCTGATTATTCGCGCTGCGCAAGAGGTAATTGATGGTGATCTTGACGGCCATTTTCCACTACGTGTCTGGCAGACTGGAAGTGGGACTCAATCGAACATGAATACAAACGAAGTAATCGCTAATCGAGCTATTGAGATTGCAGGCGGAAAAATGGGCTCAAAAAGCCCAGTTCATCCTAATGATCATGTTAATCGAGCCCAGTCCTCGAATGACACTTTCCCCACCGCAATGCATATTGCTTCTGCGGAAGCTTTTGTTCATGACCTATTACCAAGCGTCAGGGCACTGAGAAATGCCTTGAATGACAAAGCCAAACGGTGGTCTGGAATTGTGAAAATCGGCCGCACTCATCTTATGGATGCAGTCCCACTCACCCTCGGACAGGAGGCTTCGGGATGGGTTTCGCAGTTAGATGCCGATTTGCGAAGACTGGATTTCGCCCTCGATGATCTGTTTGAGTTAGCCTTGGGCGGAACAGCAGTAGGCACAGGACTGAACACGCATCCATTATTTTCGCAAATGGTAGCGGATGAAATTTCTAACATTACCGGATTAAGTTTCATTAGTGCAGAGAATAAATTTGCCCAGTTAGCCGCACACGATGCTGTTGTTGCTGCCAGTGGTGCGTTAAACACGTTGGCGGTTAGCCTAATGAAAATAGCCAATGATATCCGTTGGCTCGGGTCAGGTCCGCGCTGTGGATTAGGCGAGTTAGCCCTGCCAGCTAACGAACCCGGCTCATCAATTATGCCCGGAAAGGTCAATCCGACTCAGGCAGAAGCAATGACCATGGTTTGTTGCCAAGTAATGGGTAATCACACTGCTATCACCGTGGGTGGCTCACAAGGTAATTTTGAATTAAACGTCTACAAACCAATGATGATTCACAATTTGTTGCATTCAATACGATTATTAACAGACGCATGTCGTTCAATGCGAGAAAATTGCGTGGAAGGACTAGAACCCGTAGCAGACAACATCAATCAACATCTAGAAAATTCATTGATGCTAGTCACTGCATTAAATAATCACATCGGCTATGATAAAGCAGCCAAGATAGCAAAAAATGCGCATGAAAAGGGAATAACCTTGAGGGCCTCTGCATTAGAATTAGGCTACTTGAGCGATGAGGAATTTAATGCCTGGGTTAGGCCTGAGGAAATGATAGGACCATCTGTAGGCTAATCACAAGAAATCCGATAGGGACATTTGCCTCGCACGATCATTTTGGAACAGCGAGTCAGTACTATTTGCCATCCATTCGACATTTTGCTTTGTATAGGTATCAACGCCATATTTCTCCATTACGTGTTGGGTTACCTTGATGTATTTTCTCACAGCGCCTTCCGACACAGTTAGCGCAAGATTACCGTTGCATAAATCCCCGGCCGACTTAGTCACGCCAAGCGAGCCGAATCCCGCATTACTTGCTTTGCTAATCTGGATGCACTTGCCAGATATTGGCATTCTTCGATATGAGTGACCGCATTTTAAGCAGCGCACCTTCTGCCGGGCAAAGGCATTGAGATTCCCTCTAATATCCGGTAGGAAATGCGATCTTATTACGCTCGACGCAACCTTTCTAACATCTACAGCTCGTAAACGATGGCCGAGATCTAACTGGCCGTTCATCTTGTCCACCATGGTATCTAGGGTCTTGTAGGCCGATAAGGCAGGACCAGCCGATATTGACTCACAATCATGGGTAAAACCATAGCCACGGACTGCGGCCACAGTCTCTAATCGACGTTCAACAAAATCTACCCGATTGGCGATTGTCTTAGGGTGTGGACAGGTTTGAGTAGCCTCATAGAAATCTCTCTCATAATACCACCCAGAGTCTACGTTTAGCGCTTCCTTGTCAACCTCAGTTGGATTTAGCCTGGTAGTCAATACCAGCGGGGCATCCATTTGACCACCACGATTGGCTGGCAGGATTTCACGGCTAAAGTTAAGCAATCCATCCATCAATAGCATGATGGCATCCTCATCACCGTCGCAATTCCTTCGTTTTGAAGCGTGGAATAGGGGGTGGGCATAACCACCAGAACAATCTGCCCAGCCAATAATCCTGGACAAAACTCCACCCGACGTATGTGGTGCTAGAGCACAGATTAAATGACCAACTAAATCATCTGGACTTGAGACATTATAATATGGTTCCAATCCGTAATATCTGGCTAGTAACTCGTCGATGAATTGGGCAGTTCGCACAAAATAATCACTCGCATTCTTTGCGACTATGAAGTCTTGTGGATACAACTCTAACATCTGATCATCCGAGACTAATTCATTGCCTAAGTAATCATGAGTGTATCCCAAGTTGACTAAACGTTTCCATGAGACTTCAATTTCTTTTGGCTTGAAGTGTGTTACTGGAACATCACTCATGTCAAACCTAACCGTCCCGTCGCGAAATACGGGCAGATCATATTTTGCGCGTAAGATCCCTTTTTCTAGTGCTTCAGGCGTCTGGTTTTTACTTGCAATTTTCTTCATACATTTGACATTACTCGGCAATCTTTCTAACTGCAAATTAATCATTGCATCTTCAATCATAGAGGCAATTGGGACGGTAGTAATCTCCCCTCGACGGCGCCTGTTCGCTTCTAGTGGCTTTTTGAATTCTGTCCGTCCACCACATCTTTGCCCAGCAATGGTTTCTCCGTACTCGTTCATTGTTCGATGGTGACATGATAACATCGGTGATTTTTTACCGCAGGTAACACATGTTCTAAGGCCTAGTTGGACCCTAATGTCTTGCTTGTCGGCAGCATTGGTCAACAATCGTTGGTTGCCGCCATTTAATTCGATTGGAAATAGAGTATGGGCCATTGGGTTCATTATTCTAGGAGCAGATTTTTCTGGGCGACCCATACGACAACCAATTCTTACTGGGGCAGAATGATGCCATCTTAAGTTGGAGATTTTTTTGATAATAGGCAGGATTCCATCGACTCGATAGTCATCTCTTTCAATTTGTGAATTAATGTATTTATCTACCTCGTCTGGGCCTGCATCAGCGATATTTGCAGCTGCAATCCTGCCTATTTCATCGGTTTCAGCGATTGACTTACCAAGTTGTCGAGCATTCGTTTCAGCAGAAATACGCTGGACAGCCCGTTCTTTTTCTAATTCCATCAATCGTTCTTCTTCCTTTGAGAGAATCGATTTAGCCTGTTTTAACTTGGTAATTTTATCATAAAACATCTGCACTGAATCAACAATTAATATTGGTTCATCATCTTCTATTGCAAAGCCAAACGCTTCCATCATTGCATGCCAACCGTTTGTAATGACTAAATCGTCACCATCATGATGGTGTGCAAGGCCCAGCATTAGAGCCGCTCCCTTTGCCAAACCATGTTGTTGCAAGGTCCAAAGTGCTGAGTGGTTTTGGTCAAATATGAAGTCATTGACTGCGAACTTTAATCCCGGAGCATTCTTTATATCGTCATTAGTTAGTTCGGCCGGGGGCATTTGCTTCATTATTTCTGCATCCCAACCTAACACGCCGTCTTCGATTCTCAAGCACCTATTCTTCTCATCACCCTCAATCTTTGACTGTTGCAGAATCCCGATAAGTTCAGGCAACCATTCTATTGGCAAATCGAGGAACCAAGGATTATGCGGTGGCGGTAACGACGTCTTAAATCGTTCAGCAATCGCCCTTGCTTGTTGCCAATTTGGTTGCTGTTTGACGAGGAATCGTTGCCAATCTAATCGTACGGTAAACCTAAGATTAGTATCGGTAAACAGCTCTTTTGAAAGACCTGGGACTCCAGTTGGACAAGCATCACGAGAGAGTTTCATAATCGAGCAGAACTGTTCTACTGATTCAGGTGTGTTTAGTTCCTCAATCAGATCGCTAGCCCACCAGTCAACAGAATATCCGGCAGGCACAAGATGCTTGTTATTCTCAAGAAATTCACCATAGCCAATGACTATCTCTCCATTATCCCAGACCGTTGATATTTTACCCTTCACCCGATTGAAATCCTCTACTGTGTCGCAGCGGACAAATCGGCCATCGTCCAGAATAACCCACGGGCCATCGGTGTAATCAGATGGTGTTATCGCACAAGCCTTACCTGGCCGTTCAATTTTCATTTGGGTGCCAATAGTGATGAAATCATCCATTGCTAGCATACAGGCAGGATTGACTGAGGCTGCTGCAAGGCCTGACGGTCGAGAGCGACCATAGCGTAGGCGAAAACCACCTGGCTCTTGGGGAGAGCCAAAGACGGGCCTTCCTGCGATTATGTCATCCATAAATTTGGTAATTGGTTCGATCAAACGCGACTTAAACTTGACTTCATTGGAATCATCTTTTTGTTCGCCCTTTTCAGCATATTTGCTTATGAAATCCCAGCCAGCAATCTTCATCCTTTCAGTGTGCTTGCGTATCTTTGGCGCTTTCAGACACATTCCTTCACCGATTACTAAAAGGACACCACCACGTATTCTTGGTTCATCGATATTTCTTACATTACCGTATCCTGAACACTCAATCCGCTCGGTAGATTCTCCATTGATCATTACCGGACAGGCGCGGACAATTTCATCGATTTCTTCCGGACTTGGACGATACTGAAGATTCCCCCGATAAAGACCAAACTCCTCTTTGACCCGCTCAACTTCAGGGGTTGTAGGTTGATATTTCCCGATATTTAATTCAATTCTGATCATATCTGCAATCAATACTGCTAAGGCTTGGGCAGTTCCACCTGCTGCCCTAATCGGTCCAGCAAAGTGAACGGAGACAAATTGAGAACCGTCAACATTGTTTAGTAATCTGATTTCACTGATTCCTTCAAGTGGGGCTACAAGAACAGCCTCAGTCAGTATTGCAAGTCCAACACGTATTCCGGCATCTATTGCAGTTACTAGGTCATGTCCCTGATCACGGAAACCACGCGCTACGGATTGCGCCATTAACATCGAGGTAGTTTCGCGATCATGCTGCGCAAGCATTTTTCTTATGTCTTCGGCAACTTCATACTCACCAAGATATTCAACCAGCAATTTTTCAGTTCGTCCGGCTAAGTCTGCAGCTCTTGGAATTTCAACAAACGGCTTATAATCCAAATTTTTACCACGAGCGATTTCCGCAATACGGTATGCGTCGTCGGTTCGCTCATCCATCCACTGCTGATAATTATCCATCTCGTTTTCTAGTCGCGACAGATCGAGACCATCAATCGGATTCAGTTCCGACTGCCCATTGACCTTATCCGACATAGCGCTCACCAATGGACAAGGAAGCCGGCCGCTTATCAAAAATTGCCTGTTGTCGCATAGATAACTATGCAGATTAACCAATATAGGATTGAAAATATCAAGGAAAGTTCATGTCCTACTGATTTGAGCACCAATCGTTCAGCATGTCACAAACAATTCGCAGCCATCCACATTGGCCAAGACTCGTAGATTTAGTCCGTGAATTAGCGTTCATAGATGGGGGCAATGATGACGCTTTCACCCTAGCCAGTGGGCGAAAGTCCCGCTGGTTTTTTGATACTAAACCAGTTATGATGCATCCCGAAGCGTGTCACATCATAGGTGAATTACTGAACATTAGGATGGACGAATTAGGAGCAAATTTCGTTGGCGGTTTGGAACTAGGTGCAGTGCCACTAACTGCAATTGCAGTGTCTATGTCGGCAAAAGATTCCAAGCGCCGGGGATTCATGGTGCGCAAAGAGCCCAAGGGCAGGGGCGGACGCAAGACTAACAATCCCCCTGGAATCGAAGGTTCATCATTATCAGCGGGCGGAAAAATAGTGATTGTTGAGGACGTTACGACTACAGGGGGTTCGGCGATAAAGGCGGTTGAAAGAATTCACAATGACACGGATTGTGTGGTGATTGCAGTAATCAGTATCGTGGACCGAGAAGAGGGTGCTGCAGATGCATTTGCAGCTGCTGGCATACATTTTGAGAGTTTGATGGATAGAAGTGATGTTGCGAACTCAGAGTGAATACTATGACTAGATTAGTCTACCCATTGACTGAACCAACAACAGGCCTGTTTGAGAATAATCCGGATAGAACCTCCGTAGAGGGATTCAAATTTTTTCACGCCGATGAAGGGAAGCCACTCGCCACCCCTTGGCAGGTTGCACTATCACGCGCAATTATGCTGCGCCAATACCAGCTCCCTGAGGGACTTATTCTCGATTGTGCTTGTGGTAGTGGGATTCAAATTACGGCATATTCTGAAATCCTCAATCTGCCTGTTGTCGGAGTTGAATTGAATGAGAGCAGAGCGCGTGCGAGCGCAGTGAATTTTCGAACCGTGTTCACTGAACGAGGCGGAACTTCTCTTGAACGACTGAACGATACGGTATTTGTGGTCGGTGATGGGCGCGATGGAGACAACATAATGTCAACACTAACCGCGGCCGGTAATGTCACGCAGAATGTCGCCTTTCTTCATCTTGACCCAGCACGACCAAGAAACAGTCGCGCTCATTCTCTAACCGAGATGGCACCTCGGTTGGACGAGGTTTTCACTGGCTGGAAAAAACACCTAAATGAAACCCAGGAAGGTCCAGCGATACTATTGGATTTGTCTCCACGAATCTCCACGAATCAAATGCTCGAGGTTGAAGCCTTGGTAGAAAGTTTCTGGCCCGGGCTGCATAAAACGTGGACCTGGACATCAAGAGGCAGAGGTAGAATCGATCGGTTAGCATTATGGGTTGGCTGTATAGCAGAGCCAGATTTTCCCCGACGATTTGTCAGAATTCCTCCAGATCCTACCCAACCACCTTTCATCATGCTCGGTGGTGAACCCATTACAGAGGTGTCCGAGGCTGTGCGGAAAGTCTCGGCAAACCTAAAGCGCGGGGCTTATTTGTCGATTGTTGATGCTGCCTTGGTCGAATCAGGGTTAGTCGATGATTGGCTCCAGACATTATCCTTCGAGAATGAATATGTTTGGCTACAAACTACCGGAAGAAGGCCGATAATATATCATCAAAACCGGCTTGAAAATAGTGCCGAGGAACGGACTAACCTCATTCCAATTTCTGGACGTATTGTCGACTTTATCGAAGCAGATCTGACGCTAGATAGTATCGATCAATTTGT
>DUJJ01000054.1:0-569 GCA_013329865.1 Candidatus Poseidoniaceae archaeon | reverse complement strand
GACCTACAGCCTAAATTACAAGGTTCACTTGACCGACAGCTAGCTAGGCGACATGGGACTAAAGATGGCTTCATCATCAAGCATCCAACCCAAGCACAGCATCTAATTTGCATTGTTGATTAGTCACTTAACAGGCTTAAATTACCAAATCAAAACCCACCTGCTGCATCGCGGTCTTGATATATAGGAGGTTGGTCGGGAACTTGCTTCACACTGTGTGTAGCATCAAGGTGAAATGATATGGCCCGACCAAAAACCGAAGACTTAGGTGAAGATTTTTCTTACATACTGCGTATGGCTGACACCGATATTGACGGTCTAAAACCGCTTGCGACCGCGCTTACCGCGGTAAAAGGTGTAGGTGCCAGAACCGCTAATCAAATATGCAAAAACACCGGCTTTGATGCGGCATCACTCGCTGGACACTTATCGGTTGATGACCAAGAAAAGCTCCGCTTAGCAATTGAAGGATACAATGAGTCAGTTCCGCTATGGATGCTCAACCGCCAAAGAGATCTGGAAACCGGTGATGAATTACACCTCACCGGCCAGCAGGTATCTCTCACTCT
>DUJJ01000132.1 GCA_013329865.1 Candidatus Poseidoniaceae archaeon | reverse complement strand
GCGGAGCGTCTTCTTGTTCAGTGTCGATTGGCGCACTTCCAACGGTGATTGCCGTAGCTCCGCCAGCGGAGTTTTCACCAAAATATGAGGTCATTTTGATACTGGATGAGTCAATTATTCCGCGTTCTTCCACATTACCAAAGTCACCGAGGTCGGTAGTAAAAGCGTCAGTAAACATCCCAGTTCCTATGGCATTATTGTAAACTCGCCCCTTCTCAGCGCGATGGGTAAAATTGTGATCATAAGGACCTAAATCCGCTTTGACACCGGGCGATCTGAGCATAAATGTCCAATTGCCCGATTGAAGAGGGAATTCGAAGGTGAACTTTCTAGTCAATCCTGGCCCAAGTGAACTTATCCCTTCATCCGATTCGACTTTTCGGTTATCACTTGTCTGAATAAAGATGTCAAGGCCACCAATCGGCATTGCTGCTTCATTTGCTACTTCGATTGCAACTTGGATAACGTCTTCATCATCATCATCAATTTCCATGGATGCTGACATTAGTCGACATTCCAGTGGCGGGGCTCGAGTAAAGTGTTCATCGCTCATCTCAACCCTCCAAACAATTGGAACACTCGGTAATACTTGAAATAGATGTCTGATAGTTTCTTACCTTAGTTTGGTTCTTGTTTCAACGGGTAAAGACCAATCAACTGCAGCAACGGTTTGATGCTTTTTGTCTATCTTTGTCCGATATTCCGCTTCCTTTGACCGAGCATTGACCGCGTCCCTCAAACCAAACCACAGTGGACCAACTATTGGTAAAAGGTAGACTAGTTTACGAGCGGCTCTCGGGCCCCAGTGATGCTTCGCAAGTATGGTCCCAGTATCTTGAACAATGGCTATTCTGAAGGCTCTTTGCCCAAGGGAGCGGCCGTATGCTTTACCAGTGTATTTCCAGTATAGCCAGTGAGCGGTAAGTAATATGGCCCAATTTGAGCTGAAGAAGAGGATATATTCTGCACCACCTGAAAGCAACTCAAAGTTGAGTAAGTTGAGGGTTAATTGCCCGTTGGTCAGAAATGTCAAAACTATCGATATCAGCAATACATCCAGCATAAATGCAGCGATTCGCTTCCATATCGGTGCGATTAACATTTCCTCCGGTGCACTCGCAAGCACTGCCTGTGCTAAGGTACCGCCGCCTTGGTGGAGGCTGACTGGACTTTCCGCCATGACTAGTGCTTTGTGACTTACCTTGTCAATCTACGCATTAGTCCTGTGAAAGATGCCAAGCGAATAAATTACGTTCATCAACCCACTCGAGCCATGACTTCCACGTACCGTCGTGGCGCAATGTATTGGGATGACCGATAATGATTAATCCCCGCCTTGCTCTAGTCAATGCCACATTTAATCTCCTTCTATCACTAAGGAATCCGACCTCACCATTGTCATTTGCTCTTACTGCGGAGAACACAATTACCTCTTTTTCCCTACCTTGATAACCATCCACACTTTTTATTTCGAGGCCGTGAAATGGTTCACCTTGATCTCTACCACCGGCCTCTTGAAACAGGTCAGATAAGATTCTGACTTGTCCGTTGTAAGGCGTTATTACACCGATGTCTGTTGTCGTTAAGTCTCCCGGTGACAGCAGATTTTTCACGACTGTCAAAACCTTGGCCGCCTCGGCATAATTTGACCTGCTACTGCCATCTTCATCTTGCAGTTCATTTCCCTCTACCGGGATAAACGCCATTGGATTATCCCAATCAGGCCAAATTAGACCTGCCGGAGTTGGTCTTTGCTGGGGACTACACCCATCTTCTAATCGATTATCATAGAATCGAGCGCTGGGAAATTCTCTAATTACGGGATGCATCCGATACTGCGTCGTCAGCATGTGAGCTGGAATCCCGCATTTGTTTAACCGCTCAAACAGCGACTGATTAAGACCTCCTTGTTCGGCTTGTTCACTAATGACTGTTGGTGGCAGTTGTTTGTGATCGCCAACCAAAATTAGTTGCCGACACCCCCGGACAATAGGAACCAGAGCGCTGGGCTCACTGGCTTGAGTTGCCTCATCAATCAGAACAATTGGAAACTTTCTGTTACCAAGTACGTGATGGCCAGCACCGATGGTTGTTGCACAGACTACTTCAGCACTATCCAATAGTGATGCGATGACGTTGTCTTCTAATCGTCTAATCTCCTTGAAATTATTTTTTATATCTCGATGAGTGAGACCTTTTTCTTTCCCTTTCAGTGAATTCAATTGTTTTCTTAGATCCTCATTTTGAGATTTGATATAGGCTATTTCATCCTGCAGTGGGTGTTGGTCGACCAATGCGTCTAAAGTGTTAGTTCTCAGGGCCTCTCTAACTTTTACCGGCTTACCAATTCGAACTGCATTAACGCCGATATCAACTAGACCCTCGAGTAAATTATCAACCGCAACGTTTGATTCAGCACAGGCTAATATCGGCCCTCGACCCAATTGAGCTAACTGCTTCAAGAGATGGACTGCAGTGAAAGTTTTACCAGTTCCCGGCGGTCCTTGGATTAGGCTGAGACGGGAATTAAGCGATTGCTCAACAGCTGCTTTTTGCGAGTCATTCAATCTAACATCAATCTGGCTACTGTCGCGTTTAGTCTTACCAGATATCTCTGGTGTTCGGGCCGCAGAGTTCGCAATGTCATGTAGGGATGCCAATATTAAGTCGCGTAGTGGAGTTCCACCGTTACCTTCTGTGGAGTGGAAATCAATCAAAGCCTCATGCATGCGGTCGTGGGCAATCCTGTTGGCGCCCTTATCAATTCGCCATCGCCCTTTTTTCAAATCCCTAGGTTTCTCGTTAACCACGACTCGAATCCTCGTCGGTCCGCGGTCTAGAACGATTCCTTCATACACCTTTTCTCCCCAAGGACGAGTCCTAGAAATAAGGACGATATCGCCGTGGGAGAAGCGATGCTGGGGCATTCTGTTACGGTCTGATTGCTCGAACACGATTATTGGGTCCCCGTAAAATCTACCCTGACTTCGACAGGTTAAATCAAACAATGTTAATCCGGCGGCTAGTAATTTTTGTTTAGTCCACTTTTTCCAGCGCTCCTCAACAAGGGCGGTTTCATCATCAAGTTCAATTTTTATTAATTTGGTGAATCTTGTAAAGTGTTCTTGGCTTTTTTGCCAGGCAATTGGCATGTCATCTAACAGATTGACAGTATCAGGGCCCGGTTTTGGCACCGAGTTATCCATCCTGCGAACAGAACCCTTCCTTGCCATGGTATTACCAATATCGCTCACCAAATGATAGTATTGATTAAATTGAATTATAATTCGACCGCGAAACCCTATCACTTAAACCCTCAAGCAAGCGCCAACAAAATGGTGGGTAACATGTTTGGGTGGCGGAAGAAAGATTCCACAGGCTTGCAAAATATGTGCCCGTATTGTGGAACTCCCAACGAAATTGGAGTCCAAGAGTGTAAACTGTGCTACTATGATCTAACCGTTTCAGCACGGGAGCAACCGATGGCAAAGCCTTCTGCTGCCGAGGATGATATAATGTCAACTCTACTTGATGATGATACCAGCGAAGTTGAAGATGAGGATTACGCAGTTGAGGCGGTATTATCTCTTGATGACGTTACGATTGAAGTCGGCCAGTTCGAAGCCTCGGACATGGAGCAAAAGGATGAATTTGCTTTCATTGCCAGCAGCGGTCCAACGCTTTCAGACGTACAGGACTATGCACCACCTGAAGATGTTGAGTTGTCACCCGATGACGCACCAAAAAAGCATGTTGAATTTGTGGTCCCGCAAGCGAATCCGCTCGATGAAGTTGCAGAACCCGTTCATACCGGTCAAGGATCGTTATATTTCAATTCAGAAAACTCCTCTGATGACTTAACCGGCTCAGTCGGCCCAAATAACATCCGTAATATGGAACCAGAGGTCATTGCTGATGGGCCAGTGGAGTCACAATCCACACTAAATCTAGCCACCGCCAAAGAGGTAAGCGATGAGACTCCTGACCTACCGGATATCTTTGGTGATGGAGATAGTTCCTTAGTAGCCATTAAACCATCAGTAGTTACAACTCCAGAATTACCAGAGATTCCGGCCAAAGATGTAGGTCAATCACCTGATGACACACCGGATTTGCCAGATATTCCGGATAATTCAGCGGCTATCAACAACAGTCAAGGGACTGAGACACCGCAGGTATCACCAGCACCAACTCCTCAATTTAACGGAAGAATTTGGCCATGGCCAGCAAAATCTCCTTGGGACGAGAGACAGATTTATCGTGAAGTTGTTGCAATGCTGGAGTTGATAAAAACCGGTAAACTTACCCAAACAGCACAGCAACTAGATCGGCTCGGACCTCATTTAGATGCTAACCTTGACATGTTAGCGCACATTGGCACCATCATGCGTTACTTGGGCCGTGAGGAACACCTGCAATGGATGCTAAAAATGGCACAAACAACCTATCCGAATGATGCTAACGTAACAAAAGCGTTAGCTCATTTGTCGTGAGGCATCACTATGACACTCACTCCACAACTAAAGGTGCATAACGGTTTAACCTTACAACCAGTTGATAAATCAGCGCTAAAACCAATCCTAAATGCGTTTAATGAGGACCCAGAATCAGCATATTCCGCACTACCTTGGCTGGATAAAAACAAGGATATTCGCCAACAAATCAGAGATATGCTGTTCGATGTCGAGAATCAGGCAGAGTCAGATGAGATTCATTTTTGGTCAATAATCGATGATAAAACGAATGATTTTGTTGGATTGATTGGGCTTGGCGATGAATTACAGTTGCTACATTCAAACTACAACCTTGGTTATTGGGTGCGCTCAAAGTATCGACGACGTGGTATTACAGCAGCCTGCGTCGATGTGATTTTTCAGTGGTTGACCTCGAGGCAACGGTTTTTCCGAATAGAGATTACCGTCCACCCACACAATGAAGCTGGCCTCGCTACGGCTGCGTCAGTTTGCCTTACTTGGGAGGGCGAATCGGTGCAGGAATTTATTGGCATTGAGATTGGTAATCGAACTGTCCCTCATCGAATACACATAATCGACATCAATCGGGGTGGCGATAGTTGACGCGAACTTGGCTGACAGTAGACTGCGACGATTTTAGACACATACCCAAACATTACGGACATCCGACAAGAAGTAAGAAACCTATCCTCTCAAACGATTTATCTCCTGAGTTTAAGCTCGGCATGCAAGGGTTTCAGCACTGGCTTGAAACACATGAAAATCCAGTAACATTGTTTGTAATTGCTGACTCTCTAGAGAACCCAGAGTTCGGGGCGTGGCTGAAACACTTGATTACAGAATATCGGGATAGGATAACTATTGGCTGCCACGGGCTAACGCATAAGTCATGGTCGGCTTGGCCGGAGAACGCTGAGGAATTTGGACATTCAATAA
>DUJJ01000112.1 GCA_013329865.1 Candidatus Poseidoniaceae archaeon | reverse complement strand
GTAACTGGGATTTTTTCGGCCTAACAATCTTGCCGTTTGAGGACGAATTACTGTTATTCCTCCTGATGGTGTGTGTTACCGCGACCAACTCTACGATGGCAGCAAAATTTGTTGATAAGAACAACTGGTTCTCAGACGCTTTCAAAGCGCTTGGCTTGGGTAAACCCGGTTTGTGGTCGGTATCTGTTGGACTAGGCATGATTGGGGCACTGTTAGCGGTTGCAGCAAACCGACTCGAAACCGGTTATGCATTAGCCCAATTAGTCCTACTGCTGACTGCATTCAGTGCATCCTACCTAGTCGTCAGGGGAGTTGCGTGGCCAAGGCTGCTACCGCTTATTGTTCTGCCAGCGCCATTACTACTGTTTGGCCTGGCGATATTGGAGAGCGGTGTTGTAACACTAAACCTGCCATTTGGACTACGCCCATACAGCATCTATGCAGCGGTTACTGCAGCATTGACTGCTGGGGCACTCCTGCGTAATCAAACCGCTGTTTCAGATCATGTGTTATGGGCTGGGGGGTTAGTGATTGTGATATTGTTAACACTACTTATTCCGGCTGATGATGCTGGTAGAGGTGCCAGAACTCTGCTGGTAAGTCAGGCAATAGTATGGATTGGTTTAGCACAATTAGCAATGTATAGAGACTCCCCATCTATTGCCGGAACTGCAGTTGTTGGCCCTTGGTTATGGCTTCTACTATTCGCAACCGATGTTGAAAATCGCTTGGTGTCGGCAGATTACATACCGATTCTGATTGAACAATACGACCTGGCAGTTTGGATGTTCTTGTTAGTCTTCCAACAAATTTGGGTCAATATTAAGCATGGAGAAACTGGTTTCAACCTTGCTTCAAGATTAGGCGGTATGTCTGAATTGAGCGCTCGATTGAGGGATTCCGCAGTACTTCAATTATGGAGTTTGAGTTTTCTGCTTACGCTATTTGTTACTTGGTCAGTCACTAGACCCGGCGCACTGCCTGCGTTAGGGTTATTTGGCATATTAACGGTTCTAATGATTAGTCATGCGGTAATGGTGTTATTCGACAGGCATAAAGGGCGTCCGCGCACCTTGATGACAATCTGGGGCGCTGCAACAATTGCCCTGTCATGGACCTACGGTCAACAGGCAATATGGGCGGTCACTCTAGTTATCACCAGTGCAATACTTCTGCTCGCTTCTGACCGGTTGAAACGGTCAGGTGCGAGTGATGAATTGATGAAAAAAGCGGAGGCACTACCGGGGCAATTGCTCACCCTGATGATGGGTTTGCTATCTGGTCTTTTCATAATCATAGCTCTCGAGCCACTAAATCTAGTACAGCTAGACGGTGATGCATTCCTCCCAGATGAAACGGTTAATCTCTACTGCTTAACCGTAATTACGCTCGTTGCACTGACATTATATCTTCGAAGAGCCGCCATGGTTGAAAAATTACTGCCGCCAGCAATAGCCGCAGTAGGATTGTTGAGTATTATGGCGATTACTGCTCAAATAAAGGACTCAGCGTTAGTTCTATTAGCCACCCTGCTGATGTTCATTGGTTCAGGTGCATATCTAGCAATACAGGGTGAATTCCGTAGTGAAATGCGTTCGGTTGCGAGAAAAGAAGACCGCCTCTTGCGAATTGAAGAAAAACAGGCAAGGTTGCAGAAGTTCGTTGACGCTCAGGCCGCTGGTAAAGGAGTTGCAGCCACAATTGACAATCAACAAGATAACAAAAGCAGGCTCAAAATGATCGATATCGAAATGCTCGATTTAGTAGAAAAACAGCGTAAGCGGGCCAAGCGAACGGGTACTAGTGGACAATATGATTTGGAACTAGGCGATATTCACCATCGTCCGGTTATTGTAATTGCATTCCTCACTACTACTATTTTGGCATCGATATATCTATCATTTACGACCTCGTTGTCTTATCTTATCTTAGCGTTTTGTGTGGTGATTTCTATTCTGTTTATTGCCTTAGCAAGAATTAGAGCAAACGACATCGGGTTAAGGTTACCAGATGTTGCTGGGATAGAACTACCAATAGCAATTTCAATGCTAGGTTTAGTATTAGTTCACCTTGCAGGAAGAGTTTCCGATTCAGTGGTAGGGCTCGATGATGCCAAGCACTTAGCAGTATTAACCGGCGGTTTGTGTATTCTTGCTAGCGTTGGGTTGGTTGGGAGAAACGACCTTGGATTGCGCATCCCCAACGCCGTTGAGGGCGTGGTCTACTTACTGGTAATCGACCGTATTGTTGCATTAATCATCGGCGGAGAGGTTCCGGTAATGTATCGAGTAGACCCGTTTAGTGCGAGCATTATAGATTGGACTTTACCGCTAATTTTCATTGAAATTGTCCTGTTAAGCTCGGTTATTGCCTATGACTGGGTTGAGAAACAACGACTACTCAGAGGCCTGGAGGATCACCGGGGGGCGATTGGACGAGCCGCATGGGTTGTATTGGCTGGAATCACCTCAATTGGTTTTGCCGGCTTACTTGCCATCGTCTTGGTTTTCCGTCGAGGTTGGAATTGGACACAGCCTGCTGTGGTCTTGACTGCATGGTTAATACTGCCAGTAGCGCTTTCAGGAGTGATGTATTGGTGTATGGAACCAATTGGATTAGCTCCTCTCGGGCTTCACATATTCGCCACAATCGCTGGGATTGTGTCCATTGGTTTTGTAATTTGGTCGGTGGCGAGTGACTCCGGAGTTTGGTTGGCCTCCGGATTATGGGCCGTCCACATACTTCTGTTGCCTGCTGGGTTTGGCTGGGAAAACCTGACGGTCGTTGCAGTATTGCTAATCATTTGCTCCGCAACTTCCTGGGTCAGTGGCATCCTAGTCATGCGGAAATCGTGGCGTGTTTTCGGGGCATTGGATATGATTCTTGCTTGGGTTGTTGCAATGATAATGCTCAGCGTCGGTGCAGGTGTAGAAGCAATGCTAGCTATTCTGATTGCATCATCTGTATTGCTGGGTATCGTAACCTATCTCAATCAGACCTATGAAAAAAGGATAATCAACGGCTGACCATTTGAGCTGCCAAAATATCACAAACAGCATCTATACTACGTTGTATACCGGATGAATCGCCCCCCTGTTCCAGCCGAGCGGAAACAGAAATTTTAGCCTGAGTACCACTATTCCTGACGCCAAGTGAAAGTTTGGCACCGGATAGTGTGCAGGTTATGAGCATGAGATTTTCCTCACCGTCCACAACGGTTCTAGCCCAATTGTCAATGTCATAGGTATTACCCAAATATTCACGGAAGGTTGATTCTACAGTATTTGAAAGCTGATTTTTACCATCCCACTTGCTTCTGTCAACCTCAGATACTGATTGGCGACATTTCCACCCGCGCTTCATTAGAGTCGCTTCGTTGAGGTTTGTCGTCGACAACAAATAGACCACTAAGCTCATTGCACCATCTCCCACAAGCGACCAGTTTTGGTCTAATTTTGGATGAGGTGATGGTAAGACAACATGACCGGAATCCTCTACTCCAATCAGCTGTGGTAGTGATTCTTCGACCAAATATTCATCGACAATACCATTGGACAGACTTACTGATAGCCATCGATCGCCAACCGCTGTCTCACTAGTTTTTATCGGCTGGGGGAAGCGGTCTAGATTGGTTGTGAGAGACAAATCTGATTCAATGCTTGCTGCAAGGTGCCAATCGTAACCCGCTTGTGAAAAACAATTGATGAAAGCATCAGCAATTCTATCTCCATCTATAACCCTGAACCCAGTAGTAGTAGATTCAATGAGTAGGCATCGGTCGCCGTCACCATCAAGTGCTGCACCAACCAAGGTTCCGGGTTGACAACTTGATAATTGGCTGATTAGGCGGTGTGATGACCTTTTCGCATCTGCAAAAGTCCACTCTTGGGTTGGCAAAAAGTCACCAGCGCCACAGTTTTCGTTTAAACAAGGTGCTGAGTCACTCACTTCCAAGGCCGCAATACCTCGATCGATTAACCAATTCACTAACCAATGTTTGTTACTACCTCGCGACGAGTCAACCAGCAGAGGTCTGGATATGTTGCTAGCACTAGACAACTGCTTACCGAGCATCTGTGCTAGACCGGAATATCGCTCGGTTAACCATGCTGAATGATTTGTTATACTCCAGTCCGATGAATAATGCTGAGTTGCTGGTATTGCTAATCTTTCACGTTCTATGTGATCTATCTCTCGGTCTTCCCTGGACAAAGATATTGCATTACGCGACAATTCTACCTCAAAATCCGGTAATGTTTTGTAGCCATATTTAGTAAATATCTTGAGCCCAGAATCCGCCACCGGATTGTGACTTGCTGTAATCATACAACCAAAGTCCGCTTCCAACATGAGTGTCGCATAGTGCAGACCGGGGGTTGCGCAAACACCAATATGGGTTACTTCAAATCCGGCAAGGTTCAATCCAACCGTCAAGTATTCTGCTAGTAGTGTGTTAGACGGACGGTCATCCCAGCCCACCACGGCTCGCAGTTGTTGTCCTGATTCTACCTCACAACAGCGACCTAGTGCCTCGCCAATCAGCCGGAATATTGGCGGAGAAATCTCCCGGTTCTCCCTCAACGCCTCTAATGCAATCTTCTCATTTTGGATGTTCGCGTTTACCTGCCCCCTAATTCCATCCGTGCCAAACAAATTAGTGGCCATCAGATCACCTGTGAACGGACGAGGCATCGTGTATGCCAGTGATAGTAACGTTGGGCAAGACAATACTACCGTTGCCCAGTACAGTCCCAGGATTAGTAACTGCGTTACAACCAAGTTGGCAACCTTCACCGAGTATTGCACCAAATTTTCTTAATCCACTAGCAAGTCTTGAGTCCCCAATTCTCAAATAAACCTCACCACCGTCATTCCTTAGATTACTCAGTTTTACCCCTGCACCAAGGTTCACTCCTCCACCAAGAATCGAATCTCCAACGTAATTGAAGTGAGGTGCTTTAGCTCCAGGCAACAAAACTGAATGCTTTATTTCCGAACAATGTCCCACAACCGCTGTAGAGCAAATCCAGGAGTTCTCTCGGATATATGCGCCGTGCCTGACTATTGCGTTCTTGCCAACAAAGCAGGGGCCAATAAAGTGGCTTGATGGTTCAATCACTGCGCCTGCCTCAATCATGACAGGACCGTTCGATTCGTCAAAGGTAATTTGCTTAGGTAACGTTGTTAAATCAATTAGATTGAGGTTTGAGGATTGTAAAGCAGCAATTTGCAGTTTGAGAGAATTGTCGAATTTCTCTGAAAGTAAATCCCATACTGGTTGGCGAACTGGAAAGGTTGGAATTGTCGATGGATTATCCTTGTTCAAGTTTGGAAATAGCGAATCAGCATAAACTTGTGCTGGCCATTCCATAGTTACCCGAGTCGGCTACTAAAGATGAATCTGCCGTTCATGCAGCTAGTCTGTAGAGTCTTTTACCGGTGGTATTATCCAGCCTGAATCCGACAAGATCTGACAGATAGCGCGGGATGAACAACCCCACCTTTCTCGTTGTCAGGCCGTGGTTACGCATGCGTCTTTCGTTTGATAAATAATGAACTATATCGGCGGCAGAGCAATCAGGGACAATTGCGATATATTCCACGATTTCCTCCTTGAGACGTTCAAGCCTCGCTTCTTTTTGTGAACCCTTTCCTCGCATTTATATCGATATAAGATACGCTTGCTGAGTATATAATCGGTTAACTGGGCTGTCCATGGGAGTCCTAGACTATGCGCAAAATATCCTGCCAACGTTTTGAGGACCCGCGCCTAAAATAATTAGCATGAAACTCTCTCTGACCAACATGAACGCAACGGATTAGTCGTCCGCGATTGTCATAGCAACCATGCTTTGTGTGGATTGGTACCATCACTTGAGTGATGTCAAGTTGTGGTCCATTTGGTGGCGGTTCCTCGGCACTGCAGGATTCATTATTACCGTCCCAATCTAATGATTCAAACGGAGGTGGTGATAATACACTATTATTCTCTATTATTAGCATCCCTTCATTTGGTTTAACTGGTCGCCAGTCCCCATGCTGCCGGTTATTTAGCCATTCAATCATCTGCTTTATTTGCGGGAGTGTCGCAAAGGCAAGATGAGTTAATTCCCACCAGCCCTCGGACCTTGCGAGGGTGATGTGATGTATGCCGGGTCTAATCATTCGCGAGTCTAAACTGTCTGCATAGGTTCTACACAGGTTCTGCAAGCGGACATTGATCACTGGAACTAGTCCTAGCTTGAGACGTGAAAGTTGGAACGGGTTGGCTAATTCTCCAAGTAAAAGTATAGGCACTCTATCAGCCAACGCTGGTGCTGCACGGGCGATTAAAAATTCCTCAAGCGTCTCGCCGTCAACTTCAGCTAGGGCGAGTGATTTATTCAACTCATTAAACGTGAGAGCAGCGGTTGAATCAAGCGAAAATTCTAGTGGATAAAGAGTTGAATCACCGCAAACAAAGGGTTCTTTTGGTAGCGGCAAAGGCGAATTATTTGGTGTATATTGCCACATTGAGGATTTCATTTTGTCCATATTAACAACCAACCTGACAATTTCATTGATACTATGTTTATTCGTAAAACGTATGCTCTTGGCTGCACTGCGGGCAAGTCACCCTAATTGGCCTGATTGACGGTATGCCTAATTCAGCAGCACAACTAGGACAAGTAATAGCCTGGCTAATCTCCCGCCGGCGTTGAGATGCGTCCGGACTCGGATCGTATTCGAAACGAGGCCTATTTGCCGTCGCAAAATTACGATTGTTTGAGGTATTGTTAGTATTAGCGGGTGCTGCATAGTCCGGTAGCATCGCTAAAATTTGCTTCTCGGTTAATCGATACTTTTTACCGATGTTAGCTGCTTGCAAATTTTGTTCTTGTCCTGACAAACTCATCAACAAATCATACTCGTCTGGTGAGATTATCGTCATAGACTTCGGACTGTTACCCTATTTTAGATAGTTTAGGTTGGCTGATTATTCCTCTGATACTGTGAAAATACGACAAGAACATGTTGAAGGCATTAGAAGAGTTCAAAAATAGCAGGCCTTGGCGAAGGACTGAGGAACCTAGGATGGGTAGGTCTAAGATGAAAAAATCGGGGCGTAGCAAAGTTGAGAAATTATCGCCGGAAAAACGGTCAAGCATCGTCCGTAACATAACCTGTCGAGATACGATGGTTGAGGCAAATTGGGTATTTGCTAACGATACCATGGCAGATGTATTAGATGACCTAACAGAAAACAATTGGGATCATGTATTTGTCGTTAATCGGGAAGGTGTTCCGATGGGTCGAATTCACGCAATTGATATGTTGAAAATTGTCGCGAAGAAAAATGTCGAGCGTTCTATTGCATGGATGCTGAGTATACCGGCTAAACAACTCATCAGTCTACCACCACTAACGGTCAAAACTAACACTCCGTTACTGAAAGCCGGTGCACTAATGTTGACTCACGACCTTAGCCAGTTGGCTGTAGTGAGCGATGACGGCGTCTTAGTTGGGGTTGTAGGACATCATACAATGGCCAAACATCTACCAAGATTTGTCTTGTGATTAGATGCCCCAGTAGCGCTCTGATTGCGCTTGTTTTGCTTGCAGTGAATTCTTAATGGTTGTAGCCATCCATAGCACAACAACCCATATTATTGGATAAAATAGATCCGCTAGAATTTGGTTGACGCTGAACTCGTAGGATTGTCCGTTCAAAACATTGGTAGAAATTTGCAGTGCGGAGTCAACAAAGGAATATACTACCATACCGAAGATACTCAAAACAATCAAACGACCTGAAAATGAACCTCTTCTCAACCTCAAAAACATGAAGCCTGCAGTTGAGGTCAGAAACGCAATAACAATCCACGCCAATGCTGCATGGGTCACCTCTAGCCACAGCACGGAGGCGCTACTGTTTGCCACCAGATTTGTATATTCCTGATACCCTTCAGCAACGGCGAATATCGCACTGAAAACAGTTGCAGTCCATAGCAATGATGAAAACATCGCAGCATCCGCGTTGTCGCGCATCTCTTGGATTACCCGGTTTACCGTGGTTTCAATTCCTGCACCTTTGCTAAAAATATACAGTCCACTAACTAATGGTAGCGCACCAATAACCACTCCGCCAATCTCAGCAGGCAACATGATACCAAGTCCAAGGATGGCTAAAACTAAGCCAAATGGAATCATAATCTTAGCACGCCATTTTGGATCTTCCAATGCCTTAACGATGTAATAGTAAGTCCCTTCAATACCTTTAGACTGCTTGACGATAATTTTCTCAACATGGTCTATTCTCACTTGTGATTGAATAATTGGTAAGACTGACTCGTCTTCAGCACCATCGGTGACTAATATTGCCTTGTCAGGTTGAAAGGTAGTGACTATTTCTTCGAGTTGCGCTGATATTGCCCGGTCCGAACGTATTCCGACTTTTTCATCACCAGTCAAAATTGCTATCTCAACCTCATCATCATCACTCAGCGACTCTGACAAGTTATCGTGTTGCGATAGTGCGCCAAGTATTGCATTAGTATCACTCTCTTCCGGATCTGCAATACCCAATTTCAAGGCTGCAGTCAATACCTGACGCCGCCCTACTACCGGGCCTCTGATTGCAGTTTTAATACCAAGATCATTGTCTCTATCTACGGTCAAAACGAGCGTTCTGGTCATGATAATCACTGTTAGTTGTGCACCCTAATAGGTTCTACGATTCAAATCCTTCGCGCGAATAATTCAACCACTGGTGGATTTGGCGGACGTTTCAATAGCCTCATTCTCACTGGAATTTTCTGCTTGTAATGGCACATCGTCCTGGCGAATTGTTGCTTCTGCCTGTTGGTTTCTAGCCTTCCAACGCTGTGTGGCGCGGATGTATTTTAGTGGATGGTCCATCCAAGAGATATCGCACAGCCGGTCGTCGCCGGGCAATACTGGGCAATTGTGGTTGACCTTCAGTTTACCACAGGATGCTGGTGTGTAGGCGCCGTTGTAAACGTGGTTTACTTGGTATGTCGTTGTGGATTCACTGAAATCTGGTGCGCCCCTGAAAAAGCCGATGCACGACTCTTCAGGTAGGGCTAAAGTTGCTGAAATTGATGCTAGAAATAACCTTCCGAAGTGGTTTACATTAACTCCATTAGCTAAATCTGCTATTATTTTCCGCATACATGGCGGCCAATCTGATTCCTCGGCTCCAACGAGAGTTATCGCTTCACTAGCCTTGCTTGCCATAAGGTTTCGAACCATCCCTACTGGTTCGGCCAACCTCAATGCCAATTCCATGTCAATGTTCTGCATTTTCTGTAATGCTTCTTGTTCAATGTGATGTTTTATTCGCTCCCTGAGCAAACGAGCGACTTTGGCCGAAGATGAATACTGCTGTTCGTTAAACAGCGTTATCTTCCCATTGCTGATTTGAGTATTAGCTAACCGCCACCTAGAACCGGTAATCTTTGGACAGATTTCAATAAAATCTGCCATGCCAATACGCCACAAATTACCATCTTGATTTTGCCGGATTTGCCGTGCTGTGGTTGCCCCTACGCTACGTGCTCGTTGTGAGATATCAACATCTTTCTCAATCTTGGAAATGAAGGTTTTAGCAATAACCTCAAGGTTTTCATTATCTTTTGTCAAAATTTGTTCTGCACGGGTAGCCTCTGCCTGAGCCCAGCGAGAAATTAATCGCTCATCTTCTGAGGCAAATACAACTAACCTAGCATAATAGAATGAGAATGCTTCGATAATCCT
>DUJJ01000037.1:467-7215 GCA_013329865.1 Candidatus Poseidoniaceae archaeon | reverse complement strand
CTGCGTCTATCCCAATACTGTGGTACGAGAGTCCACGGGAAAGGAAGTCACTGTGCCCCTCTTCTTTCACTCGGATCCTCAAAATTCGGCCGGTGTCTATTGGCACCGGCCTTTTTTTTATTTACTCAAATGGGTGTATTTTTATCACTAAATCGTTTACCAAGGTTGATTCAGATGACAATAGACACAGCTGATATATTTGGGAGTGACCAAGTTGGAATCCATCTAGCTTGTGTCGGTCAATGTGTATTTCATCCGGCTGAGTTGACAGATCCAATTAAACAAAAAATAGATTCAGTACTTGGTCTAGAGTCTATTGAACTATCAATTGGCGGTTCTAACTTAATAGGTGCGTTATTATCTGGCAACTCACATGGTATGGCAGTCGCAGATATTGCAACTGAAGCAGACCTCGATATCCTTACCTCGTATGGTGACGTCATCGTTATGGAGGGTGGAGTTAACACTGCGGGTAATCTACTACTCGCCAATGAGTCTGGCGTAGTTGCTAGCCCGAGTATTCCTGAGGAAGGCTTGGAAATAATATCAGAAGTGATGAAAGTCGATGTCACTGCCACAACAATTGCGGGACAAGATGTTGTAGGTTCACTCGGAGTTACCAATGATCAGGGTATTTTGTTGCACCCTGATGTGACGCCAGAAGAAGTTATACAAATTGAGCAAGTAATGAAAGTTTCACCGATGGTGGGCACAGCCTGCTTTGGTTCACCATATGTGGGTGCTGGGATCTGTGCATCTAACAATGGTGCTCTGGCGGGAAGCGAGACAACCGGACCAGAGATGAATCGGATTGAGGACGCGCTAGGTCTGATTTGAATTGATTGTGAAATGTTCAAAAGCCTAATTGCTCCAAGACGTGATATGGGCGAGATGCTATATCAGGGCAAAGTTAAGCAAGTGTGGTCAACTGATGACCCAGACATTCTAGAATTTAGGTTTACCAATCAAATATCAGTGTTTGATCAAATTATTCCTTCATTAATTCCCAGAAAAGGTGAATCGCTAAACCGAACTACCGCACACTGGTTCAAGTTAATTGAACAAGAAGGTATATGCGGGACTCATCTTGTTGAAGTTAATTCGACAGACCGTTGTTTGGTAAGAAAGGTAGAGGTGATAAAAGAACCAGGAGCGATTCCTAGGGATATGGAGTGGGTTTTTGTCCCTCTTGAATTTATCTGCCGCCACTATCTATCAGGCTCTGCGTGGCGCAGGTTCCAGCGTGGTGAATTGACCCCTGAACAATTAGGTGTGTCTCCCGATTGTGAATATGGCACTAAGTTAGACAAGCCCTTTCTCGAAGTAACAACCAAGTTTGAGAAGTTTGACCGTAATATCACCACCGAAGAGGCACTAGAGATCTCTAATATCACCGAGGAAGAACTGAATGCCATTTTTGAGGTTGTGCTCAAAGTTGATGCGCTTATTGAGAGAGAGGCAGCCAAGAATGGTTTGATTCATGTAGACGGCAAGAAGGAATTTGCTTTGGGACCAAATAGAAAGGTCGTTTTGGTTGATACTTTTGGGACTCTAGATGAAGATCGTTGGTGGGATGCAGCGGCATACGAGAACGGTGAATGTATTGAGTTGTCAAAAGAATTCGTTCGCACTCACTACATTGAAACTGGACATCAGGCTGAACTGAAAAAAGCTCGTGACGCTGGTACTGAAGACCCGGCGATTCCTGAATTACCTCAGAGTGTAATCGATCAAACTGCTGAGCTCTATGCCTCAATGTTTGAACGTCTTACCTCTGAACAGTTCTAATCACATATGTGCCCTGTGTATCACACCTGAATCGATGCGCTCTGCAGCTCTCATCATGGCAAGGAGATGCTTGATAGCATCTCGCACCCCACCATCTAACGGTTCATCAGATGCAACAGACCAGTTTCTTCCGGCCAGTAATTTACGCATTTCACTTACCTCTTCTAAACTGAGAAATCCAAGGATATTCATGCCTCCCATACCACCGTCATATCTCGCCAGGTTGTAGTCCTCGATGTGGTTAAAAGATGACATTTTCTTAAGCAAATCAATCATTCTTCCGAACAATTTTCCTTGGTCGTTAATCCTTGAGTTTGGTCTAAGAAATTCGATTAAGTAATTGACTAATGAACCGTCTCCATAGGGAAATCTACCAAATCTTTCACGCTTGAGGCTCTCGCCGATAGCCATTGGTTTTCCTTCTTCATCAATATTTATTGCGCACAGGAAAAGCAGCATTGCATCATCCCAGGTAATTTGGTCAATCGAGAATGGTTCTCTAAGACCCTGTTCCTGCAGGCGTGATTTCAGCGATGGGCTTGACTGTAGCAGAGATTGCCATGCATCATTTTTCTGTTCATCCGTTAGCCGCAGTATTTCTGACACAGCCATCGCAATATCGCCATCACATGAGTGTAACGTATAGAACGCAGTGGTGGTGCCACTCGCCTGGTCAAGGTCCATGATGCCTGCAATATGTCAACTGAATTAATACCTTGCAATCAGTCCTTGAAGAAATCAGCCATTCTGTCAGAGAGGGGTCGACGATCAACAGGTTTGTCATCAATATCCATCTCATCACGTAATGATGCAAGCCTTCCTGAGGCAGTTGATTCGTCAGATATTACGACCGACTCCTCTTCAACCGTATCTTCTTCAGGGATTTCAATAATCTCAACACTGTTATCCTCATCAAACTCGATACTGAAGTCATCGATTTCTTGTTCTGGTGCGTCTATGTCATCCTCAGTAGATTCTACTATGTCTTCGGTTTTTGCTTCTTGCTTTTCTGGCTGTTGTTTATTTGAGGGTCTAGATGACAGTAAGCCTACTAAGTAGGCGATGCCTAGAACAACCAACATTGTTATAATTCCATAAACTAACTGTGATGATTCCAAAATTTCTGATTTTGGTTCATTATAATATGCTTGAGCAGTATCATCTTCTGGGTTGTCATCAATGTCATATGGTGAGTCACAACGTAACTCGGCCCTGATTAAGTCATCATCATTGAATACACCCGGATCTTCAATTTCATATGTTTCAGCATACAAGGCCCCCTGTATATCAACAATAAGTGTTTGAGTCCAACTACTATCGGGTGAGTCAAAGTAGATTGAACAAGTAACTCCTGCTAACCTTTCATAAGAGGATCTGCTGATTGCAACACGAAGGTCTGAATTAGCAGTAAATTCAGCAATCCCGATATTCCATCCACTGGCCCGTGCTGTTACATCTATACTTTTGCTGGTTACCTCACGACCGTATGAATCAATAATCATTAGCGTTAGAGTGAGGTCTCCTGCAGAGGGCAACCAACCGGTCGTATTGATATCTAGTGTCTCGATAGCTCCTTGGGAAACTGTGAACTTATTTGTTTCAAGGGCAACATTATCGCCTCTGCTAGTCATCAAAACTACTGTGCCAGCAAAAGTCTCATCTACAGCAGAACTAAGACTGCAACTGCCGATACTGCCATCGAGTGGTGTTATGCCTAGTTCATTCAAACTCGATGAGAAAAAATTGCAATTGGCTGAATACTGCGGTAAATCATAACCCGCAGAATGGATATAATACTCATGTAATCCGTCTGTTGATGTTATGGTAATATTTTGTTGTGTGGACGGAATTGTTATCAGTAACTCTGATTCAGAACTCATGACATTATCTGGTAATGTGACGGTGTCTGTTGTTACAGTTACCCTTGCTACATCGCTAACAACGCCCGTGATTACTGGTGTCGAGGTATAGGCAAAGTCAGATGATTCAACAAGCATAATCAAGCTTTGTGGGCCAATAATTGGATGAGATATTTCTACTGTTATTGATATCGGATTACTGTCCCAACCTGCATCCGGTGTCAAACTAATTGGTAATCCAACAATCTGATTTGGCGCAATAACCATGCTGTCTGGGTAGTTAGCAGTCCAACCAGCGGGTACTCCGTTGATTGCGATGGTCAAAATCGCTAAGTCATTACCATTATTCTCGACCCAAGCTGTAGGGAAACTGGCATGTGACGAGTTGACTAACCAATCACCCTTGGAATACAATTCAATATTCGGTGATGTACCAACTCTAACTGGTATCTCTTGAATGGTTTGGCCGGAACCATCACCGTCAGACACCCTAAGTCTTAGCACTCCGACTTCACCAGCAACAGAATACTCTGGTGGATTGACAAATATGGTCACTGTTGAATCACCATATGGCTGGACTTCTTCACCATTTTGTGGAACTGTAATATTCCAACCTTCACCAGCCTTGCTAAACCAAGGTTGCCGTGCTAAGTTGCCTAAATGCTCAATATTTAGGGTCAGATTTTGACCTTGAGGATCAATTAGTAGATTTGTCTCTGATAAATTTAGCCGCCAACCTGAACTTTGTGCAACCGTTATATTGAGTGTAACATTGCTGACATATAGATCATTAGAATATAATTCTAAAATTAGTGCAACATTGGTCCCACACCATGCTTCATTAGGGGCCTTGACAGACAAATCCATACTTACAGTTTGGTTGACATCAATACTCAGCAATGAATTATTTTCAGCGGTCCAAACGCTACTGTCACTGCCAAAATAATCCATAACAAATATTGGTTTCACAGTGATATCATCAACTGCGTTTCCGGTGTTTTTTACGGTGTAATTGACGGTAACAGTTTCACTCGGTAAAATATCAAATTCTAAACCATCCTCAAAAGTCAAATCCCAACTATGGTCGGGTTCTGCCTCAACAAGTAGATCAACTGTTGAAGCAATATTCTCTCCACCGAGTGAGGTCCACGTAAATCTCAACAGGAACGGCTGTTGCGCTGGAGTGTCTTCCGATAGAACGACATCAACTGTTGCAATCGTACTGGCCAAAGGTCCGAGAACCCTTTGCGGGTTATATTCGGTAATTGTGACAACTGGTGGACTAGACATGTTCACACCTTCTATTATCTCTGTGCTCAACAAGAATTCATCCTCACCATTACCGGGATTTTCCAATCGTAATAGCACTTGGTTAGTAGTTTCAACCACCATAGAGACTGGAACTCCAACACTCTCTTGAACAGGCTGCACTATTGTTGATGCGCTTCGATACACCTGCAACACATGAAGGGTGAAATACAATCCGTGATGTAGGTCAGATGCTGAATTAGTATCGAAATAGTGTCGTTGAGGTATTGCATTCACTGGTAGGTCAAGGTATAGATTGCCCGAAAATACATCTCCTGGACTGCCACTAACCTCAACATTACTTCCATTAAGCGATAAGTCGCCATCAACACTCCACACCCAACCAGTGTGAACCATATTTGCTGAAACTGTATTCCAAGACATCTCACCATCATCGGGAACTGAGCCACTGACGGACCATTGCAGACTCGTATTAGGCAGTGTTCGCTGGTGGGTGGGCTCAATTGCCACCGCTGCAGCAGTAAGGTTGACGAACATTTCTTCGCACAAGGTTGTATCCCCACTACCAATGCACATTGTCATGGTTGTTGAGGTGACAGAACCGTGCTGAATACTGCCTGGTGTGTTGAGGTTAACGAATAATTGCTTTTGCTCTCCAGGCGCGAGGTTAAGCGAGAATACCTCAGTTCCAGAAATATCATGCAATGTGGGATTTCCACCCCAGGATGGTGCGGTCCAATCGATTGAGGTTGTAGTTTCAAAGGCGTTGCCTAGGTTCTCTACCATCATCCAAGCGGTTGCTGTGTGACCAGGTCGACCAAAACCGTTGGTGTTGTCCAGTCCACTAGGTCCGACGATTGAAAGACCCCTAGTGCGTAGAACCTCGATAGGCAGTATTGTGTCGAAACTGATGGTCGGATCACTATCTAGAGTTAGCGTCAGCACAACATATGAGTTATCATCACCCAGTGCAGACTCTGGGACGGTCGCACTAAAAGCAAAATTCTGAGCGACTCCAGGGATCAAATTTGGGTTGCTGTTTTGCGTACCGTCAGGCACTATTGACCAACCATTAGGAAGGTTTGAATCGTCCCAAGACAGTGTCCAGTCCTCAGTCCTTGAGCCTGTGGCGAGTAGTGATACTGTCACAATTTCTGTACCGCCTGGTGATATCCTAGGTATTTCGCTGGGTATGTCAACCTGAGCCTCATAGGGCTCCACCACCATCAATTCTACTGAGTCAATGTTATTATCTTCTCTAGCCTCTGTGAGGTTTCCATTAACATCTAATATCAACTCGAATATATGAATTCCTAATTCAGCCGTTATCTCAACACTGAATGTGTATGGACCACCGTTGCCTGATGGAGCGACCGGTTCAACATCAGTGAATCTCTGACGCGTTATCTCATTGCCATTTTGTTTGATGACCACATCTAGATCGTCTTGGTTATCTAGGGTGCCAATATTGCTGAACTGACCTGTCACTGTTACCATATCGCCTGGGTCAGGTGCGCTTGGATTGAAACTAATACCTCTCCCGTCGGATAACGGTGAAAAGTCAGCGATGTTTTGAGAGATTAGCGTATCACCAATTAGTATGTCTAATGTCCCATCATTATCCATATCTGCAACTGCTGGTGCTGACCAAACTCTATTCGGCATACCCAATGGCGAAGACCAACCATCTGAGACTTCTGACGAGGTCCCATCCTCGCCATCGAATGCCCACAATCGCTTACCAAATGGGACAATAAGCTCAGGGTCGGTATCTCCATTTATGTCCATCCATATTGGGGGTGCTACGCCGATTTCATCGTTGTCATTACCAC
>DUJJ01000037.1:0-123 GCA_013329865.1 Candidatus Poseidoniaceae archaeon | reverse complement strand
GCCACGCTGCATATCCTTAGACCATTCTTTAATGGGTGGGTCTGAAGAGATATCGTGACAACCAGCCATGCCCTTACGGTTGAATGAAACACTAGATTCTGAGTACCATGTTACCCAACACAA
>DUJJ01000011.1:5717-7945 GCA_013329865.1 Candidatus Poseidoniaceae archaeon | reverse complement strand
ACAGTGAGAAATAATAAACCGCGATACATTTGAGCGTGGGCCTGCAACATCCTAACCATCGCAACAACGCGAGCGGGATCGTCTCGCTGCAAGAAGAAATCTAAACTATCAACAACTGCTCGAAAATATGGGCCTAGTGCCATTACCTCATTGGTAACTTCTGTTAGATAATCTTGATTATTTTCATCGACAAATCTTGTTTGCGCTAGCCGCTGGATATCTTCAAGGCGAAATCCCTCCAGCCGGTATCTGCTGGCAAGTAACTCTTTTTCTAAGACGTTGGAATTATACTCCTCGCCAATGGTTCTGACATTGATATCTAGTGGCCAACTATATTTTTGGAAAATTCTCACTATTTCTGCCTGCCCTTCGTTGGTCGATATGTAAATGGTATTTTCCGCTTCCTCGGCAGGTGATACAAACTGTTTAGCAAATAATTCACTTCCAGAGCCAGTGTCGGTGAAAGCAATCATTGTGAACCCACGTGGAACTCCGCCACGCATTTCGTTGTCGAATTTTGGCACGCCAAACGAACCAACTTTACCGAAGAAATCTTCGTCCTCTGCGTCGAATTGTATTTCCTTTGCCATCCAATCAACACCTAATGAATTACCACTTGCCCTCTATCGACTAAATCTGTACAATACAAATCTAGGTTCGACAATACCAATGGTGGTGTCTGGTCTGGAACGTTTAGAATAACTGATAGCACATCTTGCTGTCTGAATGTATTGATGAATGTGTGCAGATACTCGGCGAGCATTCTGTCATCATTGTAAATAGCTAACGCGTTGACACTATCGACGAAGACAAAGTTACGCTCAGATTCATTGGTTTGGAGGATGTATAGGGTCCTCAACAAAATGGACTCTAGCATGATTGGGCTATCGACAAAATGGACATTTGTATAAGGGATGTTAGTGCCCCCCAAGATGCCAGAGGATACTAAATCAATGAATTGGATTTGTGATACATCGATACCAACCGATTCAAAAGCCTGGATGACCTCAGCAGCACCTCTACTGGCGGAGATGTATACCCCTTTCATCTCGAACATTTGCAGCAGTGGAATGAGGGTGCTGGCCGTAACCATAAATGAGTTTGAATTTCCACATCTAACTTGGACCGAACTGTTCAGTGAAACCTCAGTTAGTTGGTCAGCTATACCTTGATCCAGTTCAAACACTTCATGTCCCCCATCGATTGACATTGTCGCTTATAGCGCCCCATTTTAGCATGGGTGTTAGCATTACCCCGAGCGGTGTCAATTCAATTGCGTGCTTGGCTCTACTATGAGAGGTCCCACGCATCTTGACAACCTGCAAGAATCGTAGCAAATGTCCCATCCTCTCGATATCGCCGAGCACGATGATGCCATCACAAATTGCTTCTTCAACACCAAATGAGGACCAGTGAGCATTTTCTGTTGCAGAGGTTATTTCAGCAATTAATATCGTTGTGCACCCCAGTGTTGCTAATTTCTTACCCAGAGTAAATAAGAAGTCGCGAATTAGTTGCTCCGACTTAATTTTGTAACACAGGGTAGTTACCGAGTCTATCACCAACCTTGTTACCCCGATTGTGTTAACAATATCGACAATAGATTTAATCAACGAGTGAACGTCGTCGAGGTCAAATGTTGATTTTTCCAAACCAAGCCATGAATATAATACATCCATATCAAAGACATTTATTAGGCCCGTATCGACCATTTTCATATCAAAAAATGCGAACTGTCTGATGTTTTCGAGTAATTTTACCGACGGTTCTGTTGCGGTAAAATGTGCGCATGCTTCGCCAGCGTTAGCACCTCTTACCAGAAATTCCATGCCTAGGGTAGTTTTTCCTGAACCGCAGGTTCCTGCAGCCAATACTGTGGAACCATATGGTATTCCACCACGCAATATTTCATCAAGACCGTGAACTCCGGTCACACACCTATCACGGGAATACATACCTGCTGGTTGCATGGGAACAATACCGCTAACCCTCACAGGTTCATGAAGCATCCGATTATTGTGCCCAATTATGAATAGATTGAGACTATGGCAGAATTCCGGGGGTTGGATTATTTGACGTTTCCCAGTCCTCAACGGTAGGCGGGTAAACATCACCGATGTAAACTAATGATTGACTCGGGGTCAGGAAATATCCGGTATCGCCTCCCCAAGTAACCCGCATCACCTCATACGGCTGGAATTCGCTGAGCTGTGTGTATGACAAAATTA
>DUJJ01000011.1:4189-5323 GCA_013329865.1 Candidatus Poseidoniaceae archaeon | reverse complement strand
TCAATAATGTGATCAGCATTGCCGGTGTTTTGAGAATTGGGGTCTCCGGTCAGTATTGTCAGTGAATTGCCTGAAATTACGCCAGTTCGTAGCAGTAGATTGGTATTCTGATTCGGTGATGCGTGGGTAAGGCTCCATCCATTCATATCAATAGCGAAGTTATTGGGATTATACATTTCTATCCACTCGGGCGAACCAGAAACCGACCTTGGGCTTATCTCAGTGATGTGCAAATCGTTGGCTTTTCTTCCGCCGTTATGAATTTCAAGGATGAGTAAGAACTTTTCTTGCCCAACTTGGATTTCCTTGAATGATGAGGAGGAAGCTTGTGCAGTTCCCCGCTCCGTACCCCCGCTAAATAATGTTGAATTCGCCCGATTAGGTGTGTCTGATTCTGTTATCTTAATCTCTAGATACAAGCTGTATTTGCCACTTAATCCGAGACCCCGTGCCAAATTGTCTTCAGTTATGTTACTCAGTGAGTCAATGCGATTGAAATCAAGGCGATGGCCATCCATTAGACCGGCAAGGACAATGCCTTGATTCAATCGCTCAATTGGTTGTATGTGCCACTCTGAGGTTGAATTCGAGTAATCTAAGGTGCCATCATCGAACGTCGGAACGAACCACCCGCCGTCTGATGTCATTCTGTCCAGGCCCTGTGCTGCAGCCCTGTCAAGACGGTCAACAGATGTGTCGTTAGAGCCCATCTCTAACTGTGCCAGCGACAGAAATGCGGTTAAAATCATGAGAAATAAAGTAAATGCGGAGAGGAATTCAATTACTGCTGTCATACCATTCTCATCTCTCTTCAGAGATACGCGAATGGAGTTCATGATAACCCGAACACCAGCCGACTCAAGAGGCTGCCGATGGAACAAGGCGATTATCCGCAAATTCCCCAGATATCGGTAATTCTCGCCGATGAGTCTTTGAATGTCAATTGTCAGGAACCCATATGAGTGTGGCGACTAAGCAATCAAGGAGTCACAAATTTTCCAGCGTTTCTGTGGTTGTCCTGATGGTATTAACCTCATTGGCAAGCTTTGCATTAGTTGACCACGCAAAAGCATCAACAACTGGTAACATATCTATTATCGGGTCAACCCCCTCAGAATTTGAGTTTATTCCCGC
>DUJJ01000011.1:0-3798 GCA_013329865.1 Candidatus Poseidoniaceae archaeon | reverse complement strand
CCGAGAACCATTAGTTGGTATGTGTGCTTAGGTGAAAAAGTAACCAATGTATGTATCTCACAACGAATAGATGAGGGTTCAATCCTGATCCCCCCTATGGCACCCGGTGAGGTTAGTAACTTCACATCAATAAGTGGTTTTTATCCAAACGGGATAAACGAAACAATAACGGTAATTTACCAGTTTGATGAACTTGACGCAAATCCAAGTGACGACATACTCAATTTCAAATTAAATTCCACCCTAGAGTATACTGATTTCAAAATCGAAGAAAATGAAAACATAATCGACAGTTTGTCAAATCTTGCTTTCTATAACGGCATTCCTCTGTTATCCAACAACACACAATACAACATGACTTTTTCTGGATTTGCCAACTTGTGTGCAACCTGTCACTTGAATGCATCACTAGGATGGCAACTGTGGAATGAAAATCAATCTAATATGATAACAGAGTATTACGAGTATACTGAAAATTTCCCGAAGTATTCATTTTACAAATCATTCCAAATGATGTTACCGACTTTTGAACACGATGAGGACGGCACCTACACTCTTGTCTACGGCATTTTCGATTCAACCGGAAATCCCTATGGAGATCTCAATGATGGTAATAATTTGAACATAGTAACAATTGTTATCAACACAGATCTAGACATAACAATCGATAATTTATATCCCAGCCACAATCCATCCGCGCTGAGTTATTTGTATGGCGAAGACATGGTATCGGTGTTAATCACCAACAATGGAAATACCACAGCCAACTCGTTCGCACTCAATCTTATTATCTCTGGTAGTGAGGGAGAACAAATTAACCAAATATGTGATGTTGATTTCTTGTCGCCGGGCCAACAAAGGACTTGCGTATTCAATATGCCAATGCATGGTAATGCTGTCAATATCCAAGCAACACTGCCATCTCAGATAGGCGATATAATCGATTCAAACACAGCAGACAATACGATTCAAGAAACTGCTGAAGTGATCGTTTCCCAAATGTCGACCACTATTGAAATCAGTAACCAAAAGGAGTGGTATACCGATACAGAAACTATTCCAATCACGGCAAATGTCAATCCATATTCGCCTGGTCCAGTTAACTTTTCTTGGTGGTATTCTGGCTTGATAAACATTGACTATGGTCAACAAATTTTGCTAAATACTTCAGACTACGGCTTAGGCAGTCACACTTTCAAACTCATTAGCACAGATGTTCTAGGCAATAGTGAGATTATATATTTCAGCATCTTGGTATATTCCGAAATATCTATCGAAAACGATCCGTATTATTCTGCGTCAGCGACATCACCTTCCAATACGGTTGAAATTATCCACGACTCAGCCCTACCAACTATCAGACAAGACTACAACATTGGTGGGAGCAATATGCCTTTGATGCTATACCAGTTTGACCTTGTTGACACTAGTACTAATTCCTCTATTTTTGACGGACAAAACTGGTTAGATGTTGAACTAAATCTATTTCATACACTACCAGATGGAGTATCATATACGGATGTCGAGTTAAGAAAACTTGATTCATTTGACGACCAAAACTGGGAATATTTCAACCAAGAGCACTATGGCTTTGTCAATCAAACCGTGATGTTTGCCCGATTATATGAACCAACAACAATACTAGTAATCGGCGATTTGGGTGAACCCAATATTGAAGCAAGAAATTTCTCAGTTGGATTGATTTCTGACGGCAACTTGCAACTCACCTGGGAAGACTATGGCGACACAAATAGTGATTACATAATTGGATGGAACATCCATCAGAAAATAGTTCCAGAATTTGGCGGGACTATTTTCGAATCCCCCCAAGAAAATTATAATCAGTTGATTTGGGACGATCTAGTCTCAGATTCTTTCAGGGTATTCGTGCCATTGGGCCAAACCAGCTGGGATGACTTAATCACTGTCCCAGATGGGTTTTGCTCGTCTTATGCAATTATACCAGTTGATAGAACTGGTGATACATTCAATCAGTTAGCCAACGTATCCATGGAAAACGGAACGGCTGCTCCAATATGTGGTGACTCAACCCCACCTTCGACCTCGGTGGTAAATATGCAGAGTAATTCTAGATTCACCAATGATACTTCATGTTTCGATCAATATAGAGATTGGAATATGTGCTATGAAGTGACAATTTCATGGATTTGGCCAACTGCTGGTGAAACAAATGAGACCTGGGATATGTATCGCACTGAACAGAATCCAAACGGAATGGATTTAGCACTCCTAGAGCCGATTCTCAGTGACATGACGTACATTCCCGGCGACAGTTTCACCTACACTATTACTGGTATGGATGATAACACCATCAGACCGATGAAGACGTTCTACTACATTTTAACCCCGAGCGATGAATTCGGCAACGAGCGGACGGTTATTATCTATCCATCAGCAAATGTCGCACGGTTGCACATTGAGAATGAATGGTGGGATTATAACCAACACATCATACCGGAACCAGAGCCAGAACCTGAGCCACCGCTAGGTAGTGAATGGTTAGGAGACTTCTCTGATAACCTAGAGCAGCAAGAATTCCAGACTGCAGGCATTGTTACCCTCTCTACCTTGTGTATTGGTATCATAATGTTGGCTTTCATCACCAAGCGCCTGAAAAGACTACGTAAAGTGGTGGCTGCAAGAAACAACAGATTAGCAGCCGAATCGATGGCTGATGAGTTTGACGACTTCTTTTGATTTGGCGCGGCAGGGGAGATTCGAACTCCCGAGGTGAGACACCACCGGATTAGCAATCCGGCGCAATGGCCAGGCTATGCGACTGCCGCAGTAAACTCTGCGAAATTAGTTGCAGTCATGAATATGACGGTTGATTTTTGGCCGGTTAGTTTTGCGACAGAGGACCAAAATAGCCTAGGGAATCAGGCGGAATTACGCTAACTAACACCAATAACAAAAACATCCAACCTAAATAATAAAGCGACCTGAAAAACGATTTTGCTGCCTTAGGCATTCTACCATTACTATCAAACGGTTCATCCGGATCTATAGCCCACACAGAAGTAGCATACCATAATGTCAGACCACCAGCAATGAATGCCCAGATTAAGGGCAGGCCCGATTCGGGCCAAAAACACGGGACTGACCCTAGCATGAAGAGTAGGATACAGTAAACTTTTGATTGAAATATCGTATGTTCAGCACCCTTTACCTCATTCATCATCGGTACTTTTGCTTGAGCATATTCACCTGAACGGTAGAGCGCTAGAGCCCAAAAGTGTGGCGGAGTCCACAGAAAAATCAGGGCAAAAAGCATCCATGGAATTGCTGAGCCTAAATCTAGCGGATTAACTCCACCGGTGTAATCTGCAGCTGCTACAGCCCACCCAATCAGCGGCGGGGTAGACCCTGCAATACCTCCAATGACGATGTTTTGTGGAGTTCGCCTCTTCAGCCAAATAGTGTAAATTACCACATAGAAGAATACTGAGAAGAATGACCAAAACGCCGCCTTCCAACTTACGACAAAGAAAACTGATGAACCCAAGATTGCGATCAATGTTCCAAAGATTAGTGCACCCGTAGCGGAAATGTGACCCATCGGCACCGGCCGGTCTTGGGTTCTGCGCATATGTTGGTCAATGTCTGCATCGAACCACATGTTAATCGCATTAGAACCACCTGCAGATAAGGTGCCACCGATGACAGTGATAACCGATGCGTAGAGCGTGTCACTCCAACTTCGGGTCCCGTCGATGAGGCCGTGTCGTGATAACAAATCATGCACCAAAATAGCACAAATTGCGGTAATCTGCAATA
>DUJJ01000162.1:10907-11335 GCA_013329865.1 Candidatus Poseidoniaceae archaeon | reverse complement strand
AGTGCATCGATAATAACTTCTGCGCAGGTTATTCCTGCAGCATACTCGTTGACAGTTCCATCCGGTAATGTTACGCTTATCATTGCCAAGCCAGCCCCTCCTATGCCACTGGGAAGTTACTGCCCTTCATCAATTTCGCGCAAAGAAACTAACCTCAGCCAAGATTTTATCAACCCAAGGTTTGGTAAATGGAAGATTATGTCCCAGTTTGTTAAGCAAACTCCCACAAGTATTGAAGAGTAGCAGGTTCACATTTATACCATGGCAAAATCACAGAGACTAACTACAGTTGCTCTTTTGATGCTAGTTATGCCATTATTTTCCATGACTGCAATCGCCAATGACTTGCCACCGCAGCCACAGATAAACGCTAACTGGGTTGCTGATGAGGCTGGTGAAAATATCCATAGTTATCGCGTGACATTCGC
>DUJJ01000162.1:8700-10518 GCA_013329865.1 Candidatus Poseidoniaceae archaeon | reverse complement strand
AATTTGGCCAGTGAGGTGCTGCAATCATGGGATTTAATCGGCAACAACAGGGTATTAGATCTCTACATAAACACCGCACTGTCATGGAGTGATGTGATTACAGTGACGCTAACTATTACGCATTATGATGGAGAAGAACTGATTGAGCCAATGATTGTCGACCGGGAATTTGAGGTTGGGACTTGGAATCAGCCGATGGACGACCACGAGATTATGCTGGAAACAACTTGGTTACTAGATCAACGATACGACACACCTGAAGGACCGCAAGGTTTCAATCTCGATTTTTCTGGACAAGGTTGGCAACAGCGAATAGGTAACACAGTAGAATCTTGGGAACTAGGCAATGGAAGTATAGCATTCATCGAATCAACAGAATTAGGGAATAATAATCTAACCCTCGATTTGCAATCAATCTGGAAAAATGAGACCATAGAGAACGGTGTTCTTACCTCACAGGTATTCGAAGCAGTGGGAACAGGTAGTTTGAATATCATTACCGTCGAAGATGATATCCAAACCGTAATCTTAGTCGATGTTACTAATGCTGAACTGAACCGGTCGTTGCTTAATGGGGAAATCTCTGAGCGACTGAAATTGGATGCACAAGGATTGCTTAACATCAGTTCGGAAGATGCAGATAACTCTTCGACGACAGTGGACGGTGAAATCGGTGTGTTCTACTTTGAAACCTGGGATGAGAATGGCGTAAGAAGGTTCTACGATCAACGCTTTGAAGCGATTGCTGAAATGGTCATAATCGACGATGGAGCTAGACTGGATATCGATGTAAACACCCTCAATACAGAAGAGACCTGGGAGGACGGGGTTAGAACCAATCACCTAGAGGAAATCATCGGCTCTGGAACATTTGGATTTTCGGAGAGCGACAATGAATCCTCTGTCGCAATTAACGGTACGATATATCAATTCCATACTAAGGCCCAACAAGGTGTAACGATGATTGACGATCTCCATATCGATGGTGACATTACTGGCGACGTGCAGGGGAACTTCGGGGTAGTTCGAGGAATTGAACAATCAGGTAATCAGGCTAATGCGACAGGCGTGGTATTTCCTGTAAACGTCATACACGAAGAGTCGTGGTTCAACCTAACGGGGGTAAATGGGGGTAATTTCTTCGATGGGGCTGGCATTGGTGCAACTCACAATCAAACATGGGATTATCAGGTAATTTATTCAAATTGGGATAACCGAACAGTTCGCTTAGTCTGGGAAGAGACGGGAGCGGAGTCATCGAGCGGCGAGGAATTTCCCGAAGCCAGTCCGATTGAACGGCAGCCGGAGTCACCGGAGGTGGATGAATCACTCGGCAATCTCACTATCAGTCGGGAGACTGGATTGATGCCTATTCCAATGCATCCAGGAGATGTGATTAGACTAGCCGACCAGCAGGATCTCACACTTATTGTGACTGCAGAGGCGGTAGCAAATGACCCGCGCGATGGTCATAACTTTCATGTCGTGACGTGGTCAGGGGTCTATGAGGGCACTGATTCAGGCACTGCATCAGGGGCAATTATCGATGAGGGGCCGCTGCAAGGACTGATTTCCAGCGTTGCTCGAGTGTTGGAGCTTCCGTTTGGGGAGGATAATTATTCAGCAAATTTCACCGAAACACAAACCCTGACAAGAGTAATTTCGCCTGCTGTGGTAACAGCAGAAGAGAATTCAGCCCCAATTATCAACGGATTATCACTGCTTGAGGGAATCGTAATTTCGGAGGGTGGTAGCCTTGCAACATTAGTGGCACTGGTGAACGACGTCGATTGGAACCTTGAAGAAGTAACTGTTGAT
>DUJJ01000162.1:7820-8314 GCA_013329865.1 Candidatus Poseidoniaceae archaeon | reverse complement strand
ATAGCGATTGGCGATGACAGATATTCCACTAGGGTAATTGTCCCCGGTTTGGAGGTTGGGACATACTCAATAGCGGTGCAGGCAGTTGATTCATTCGGTGTTGAGGTAACGTTTGCAAGTAATATATCGGTTGTCAACCAAGCACCTCGTTTGATTCACGCCGAGATTTCCCCAACCGAAGGGCCGCGCGGAACTAACATGGTAGTTAACCTTCAAGCATATGACGGCCACGGCGTCGCAAACATTAGTTTAGATTTGAGAGAATTTGGCGGCGACTTGATCGAGCTAAGTAATAACTCCGGAGTCTGGACGACAATGATGGTAGTCCCTGATGGTATGTCTCCGGGCCAGCAAATTTTGGAGTTTGTGCTTGTTGATGGGTTGGGTAAAACCGGCCTTAGCAGCGTGTATTTTGATGCCGCACCAAGCTTGACACATCCAAATGGACCTCACTATATTCCATCCGCGGAACCGATTCTAATCAGTATCAATAT
>DUJJ01000162.1:486-7421 GCA_013329865.1 Candidatus Poseidoniaceae archaeon | reverse complement strand
GTAACAGTAGTCTTCGAAGCGCAAATAACTGACCAAGATGGAGTGGCTAATGCCCGAGCAAATCTAGGGGTATTTGCACCACTTGGTGCCCAAACTGGTTGGGTAAACCTCAACGATAATGGTATCAACGGAGACCGAATATCGGGCGACGGAATCTATTCTGTAGAGTTATCACTACGCCCCAGCACTCCGCTTGGAACCCATGAAATTCAGGTCCAAGCAATCGATAGTTTCGACGTTGCAACCGCTGTAGTTCCAGTATCGATAGTTGTTGAGGAAGACTTGAGCATTATTCCAAGTTTAGACAGCGACACAATTTCAAGCTCGGTCCTAGTCATTATACTGCTTGCATTTACCGCCATTGCCGCCGTCTCTGTGATATTTTTGATGCGCAGAGGCAACGATAAAGACTACCACGATGACAGGTTTGGATTTGAATAGATATCATTCCGATAACGGTTTATACCTCTGTTTAGTCGGGTAAATACCCAGCGAGCGTAGTGTAGTGGTTATCACCGGGCGTTGCCAACGCCTGAACCCGGGTTCGAGTCCCGGCGCTCGCACCAAAGTTGCATTTTTTTCTAAGTAACATTTAACCGTGTAACGATGATGGATAAGCGAGTTCAGCATGACAGATAGACGGAAAGTTTTCATCGGCAAGAAACCATTACATGCATACGTACGAGCAGTAGTCATGGCAATGGAATCAGGTGACCGTAATTTGGAGCTAGTGGCTCGGGGAGCCACAATTGGTCGAGCAGTGGATGTTGCGGAGGTTTGTCGGCGCAGAAACGGAATAATCGCCCAGGGTCTGCCAGAACAAGTGGTTATCGGCGAGATAACTTGCGAGAGCGAGGTAATCCCGTCAGAAGATGGCCGGGATAGGACGGTTAGTGTGTTAAAAATCCAGCTTGACGGTCATGGTGACCTTCCAAACAGAGAAGAAGAATAGTCACTGTAATTCAAGTATTCTTCGCTGAATTTCTCGAGCGGTTTCCTCAAAAACCGTAATTGATTGACCAACGGGATCTTCCAATTGCCAATCATCATCTAACTTGATTGATGGACATTCAACGCCACACCCCATCGAGATTATCAAGTCAAAATCTGCAACATCGAATAATGTCAAATTCTTTGGCTTCATACCCGTGGTATCGATGCCCATATTTTCGAGTACGGTTATGGCGTTTGTGGAGATGTTGTTTGCAGGATGTGTCCCGGCAGATGCAGCGTCGTGACCATGAAATTTTGCGATGCCTTCAGCCATTTGTGACCGGCAGGAGTTGCCCACACAAACAAACAAAATACGCATACAATAAACACATTACAGACGTATTTAGATTATTCCTATATACATACAGGTAGGGTTATGAGTGAGAGTTATTTGTATAGGGATGCATTATTATGATTTATCAGTTCCGAGCTGTAATAATTTATGGGATAATTTTCTCGTCTCTTTTTATGTTACACATTCTTTTCGCAGCTAATGATCTTGAAGGGCTTTTTCGGGTAGTCGTTTTGTTAATTGCCATTATGACCTTCTTTTCTGGCCCAATTTGTGTGGTTATTGAACCTGTTAAAGAGCAATACAAATCAACATATTTCCACGGGCTGATATTATCCATGCCGCTGTCGACAGGGCTTGGTTGGGCATACGGCGATAGGTCTGCGGGTTTGGAAATGATATTGTTTCCTGTAATCACCTTAGTGATTCATATTGCCATCAGACAAAGTTCAATAGGACTCACCTATGGGTTGAAGTAGGATTATTATTTGGAATTTTCATGGCCGATTCTCCAGTGACCACACATGACCCAAAAGGTAGTGATATACTAGAAAGTCCGAGTCCACAACAGCAGAAGCAGATGGAAAGTGCTTACGCCAACATGAGACGAAAAATGGCTATGCAAGAAATCGGCAGAAAAATCAAGCATAAAATTATGGTTCTGTCAGGCAAAGGCGGAGTCGGTAAATCAACAGTGTCGACTGGACTAGCGCTGTCTCTTGCGCAACAAGGGCATACAGTTGGGATTCTTGACATCGACATAACTGGCCCCAATGTCCCAAAGATGATGGGACTTGAAGGCAAGCGACTACATGTCGAACAGGGAAGAATTCATCCTGCGCAGGGGCACCTCGGGGTAAAGGTAATCTCAATGGCCTTCCTCTTGGAAGATGAAGATACACCAGTGGTGTGGCGTGGGCCAATTAAGTTAGGCGCAATCCAGCAATTTATTGGAGATGTTGAATGGGGCCAACTCGATTATCTAGTAATTGATTTTCCCCCCGGGACGTCTGATGAGCCACTAACAGTCGCTCAATCGTTACCTGATATCGACGGCATGGTAATAGTGACAACACCGCAAGATGTCGCACTGCTTGATAGCCGAAAATCAATAACCTTCTCAGAATCCCTGAAAGTCCCAGTCTTGGGCGTTGTCGAAAATATGAGCGGATACACCATTGCTGGATTAACTACTCCTGAAACCAGTGTGGAGGTGGCTGGCCCAGGGGGCAAGAAACACCGGGTAACTTCAGATAAGGATGGCAAATTCAGCGTTACACTGGATATTTTCAAGCAAGGTGGAGGTAAATCAACCGCTGATGAATTCGGCGTTCCGTTCCTTGGCGAGCTGCCATTTGATCCTGGCTTCGTGCGCGGTGGAGATGACGGCGTTCATCGCATTGTAAGTGAGCCAGATGGTGCTTCAGCAATCGCATTTGCCAAAGTTGTAGAGGCTATCAAATCGCAAATAGGAACCTCGAATAATCAAGGGCTAGAAATCATTTGAGGCCTTTTACATGTCGGAAATTCCACAATTAATTCGCTTAGAACGCAATGATACAGATATGGATTTATCTTACTCTGATGGTAGTAAATTTACTGTTACATATGACGATTTACGCTTTAGTTGCCCGTGTGCTAAATGTTCACCAGAAAGAAATGATGATGAATCTGCTAAATCACTAAGACGAGAAGTCGAATCGCTGCCACCTGAAAAACCAAAAGTGAGAACGATTGGTAAGTATGCGTTAGCGTTCGACTGGGTAAAAGGATGCTCTGCCGGTATTTATCGCTTCGAGCGATTGTGGGCTCTGGCCAATGGCCAAGACCCTGATGGAGGCAAGCCGTATGTCCACGGTGCTTGGTAACTGTTGAATGAGTAATATTCGCTTTCAGTAGGCGAGGGTTTGATGTATAATTGACTCAAGGGTATTTCTAGGAGA
The DNA here is from genome assembly GCA_013329865.1 of Candidatus Poseidoniaceae archaeon. Classification (GTDB taxonomy): domain Archaea; phylum Thermoplasmatota; class Poseidoniia; order Poseidoniales; family Poseidoniaceae; genus MGIIa-L1; species MGIIa-L1 sp8725u. Next base: position 4,193 of record DUJJ01000162.1, on the reverse strand, counting down.
GTCAGCAATGCAAGGCGTCTACCTGACTTGGATGATAAGTGCGCTTACTCTCGGCGTCATCTTATTGCCTGTCTTTAAGCCAAAGTGGATGGAATTAAGGCTGAGCACCTTTGTAGATTTCTTCCGTCGATATTGGATACACATCCTGATACTCTTCATGATTTACAATGCTAAAGACGGCTTGGATGAGGTCGACAGAATCCTCATGGCTTCGACCGGTCTTGACATGACACCGTGGATATATGCTATCGAAGGCGATCTTGTCTTGCATATTCAAAAATTCTTCGAGGCTGAGTGGCTCACCGTTACATTGACACATTTTTACGTTGCAGGATTTATGTTCATATGCTATGTTTCAGTATTCTATTTTGCTTATTTTGATGACCGTTGGATGGCGGACAGAGTTACGCTAACAATCGCCTGGGTTTACATCCTTGCAGTTCCATTTTACTTGTTTTTCAATGTAAGAGTCACCGGTGCCTACATACCTGAAATGGACACCCTAGCATACTCACTAAATCCTGAGATATCTGACTGGTTCCGCAGAATCGACCCGTTCACCAACTGCATGCCTTCCTTACATATTGGAATACCCTATGCTGTTTGGTTGTGTATCAAAAGATTTGACCATGATGAGCGTTGGGCATTATATCGCAAAATTGTGTTTGCTTATTTCCTCTTGACGGTGTTCACGATTATATATCTTGGAATTCATTGGATTCTTGACATTGCGGGTGGCATGATTGTTGCTTCGATCGCAGTGAATCTAGCTGATAAAACGTCAAAACCAGTCTGGAGTATCCTTGATGAGCGTACCATCAATGCAAGGCTGGTTACCCTGCTAACGAGTCCTAAAAAAGCCTACAATATATTAACTGGAAAAATCTCTGAATCTGCAAAAAAGTTTGCCGCCCCGACTTCTAGGGAAACGGGTATTATGGCTTTAGTCGTGGTTATTATTGTCGCCTCCGTAATAACGTGGGATTTGACCCACCAATCGCTTCCAGCACAGGGCGTGGAAGCCCCGGAAGGCGCGGCTGGTGCGGATGGTTGGCTTGCAACAATTGACAATACCACCGATGAAGGCCATCTGTTAAAGTTATATGATTTGTCAGACTTAACCGATGACGGTATCGAAGTAATACAACCAATATTGTCTGCTAACTCACAATATGAATTGACCGGTGATAAGTTGATGATGGCCAATGCGACAGTTATCTACGTCGTTGATATCAACGAACCTACTGTGATAATATATCAGAAATCTGTCCAAGATATTGACCACGCTGAGTTATGTTACACTGGTAGTGAGTATGTCCTAATGACATTGTCAGCGGGAGAATTGTCCGCCGAAAGATTGAATGGAGAATCAATTAACCTGGGGATTTCCAATCAAAATATTACTTATGTCAAGTGCGAAGGTAATGACTACGCCTTCCTACAAGATGGTCAATCGGATAAAGTGTATATGAGCAATATCGAAGTTACCGGTTCGCTCTCCTACAGCGTAAATGCTTCCGCAACTGAAGAAGATGAACAAGCTCTCGAGGATTGGGGAACGCCAACAGATATTGATAATTCCAGCATCACGGACTTGGTATTTGACCGGACTCACATACTGGTTACGGTAAACGTTACTTCGGTGGATAGAATTGTCCTAATCGATCGAATAACTGGTGAGCAGTTATTGCTGGGTAACGGAAAATACTCATCGTATGATCCTTCAATTAGAAATGGAGTTATTGCCTGGGTGATGAAAGATTTCCTCGATCCGAGTAATCCTATTGAAGAGTATTATGATGGCGAAATAATGTATATGTATTTGTCAGACAATTTCATCCATGTCTTGACCGCTGATGAAGTCGATCAATGGGGCCCTATTGTTCTTGAAGACCATCTAATATACTTGGAAGAATCTAGCGATGGTACAATAATCAAAGTGCATTCTTGGACTCCTGAACTAAAATCTTATTCTAACACTGTGTTGCAAATTGCTTCAGTTGTTGGGATAATTATTGTGTTTATTTACATAAATCAAAAACAGACAGAGGCAAAATCTGCACTGTTTGCTAACGAAGAGGAGTGATAATCACTTTTTGATGCTCAACATTCGTTCCAGAGCCAATAGTGAACCTTCCTGAACATCTTTTGGAACAACAATCTGGTTAGGAATCTCATCCTCAACCAATTTTTCCAGGACGTCCATCAAATATGCTGGATGAATCATATACATTGTTGAGCAAGGGCAAATTTTGTCATCCAAGCATTCAATATGTTTGTCAGGGTGTGCATCAGCTAATCTCGCGACCATGTTGATTTCTGTTCCAATGGCAACATGACTACCAGCCGGTAAGGCTTCAACGAAATTCTTGATGAATTGCGTAGAGCCATTGGCATCGCTTACGGCTACGGTTTCTTTGGGACATTCGGGATGGACAATAACCAACCCATCGGGGTATTGATTTCTAAAATCCTCTACCTGCTCGACAGTAAACCTCTTGTGGACCGAACAAAAGCCGTGCCATAGGATAATTTTGGCTCCCTTGAGTGCCTTATCTGAGCCAATTTTGGGAACCCATGTAGGCATTTTACTCTCATCTATCCCCATTGATAATCCTGTATTGCGCCCAAGATGTTGGTCCGGGAAAAATAACACAGCCCCGTCAGGTCCGGCTCGGTCAAATGCCCAATTCAGAATTCCAGTGGCATTTGAGGATGTACAGACAATCCCTCCGTGCCGGCCAACAAAATCTTTCAGGTCCGCACTGCTGTTCATGTAAGTTACCGGAATCAAATACGATTTACCGTCATCTGGGACCTCTCCCGGAGATGTGCGGTTGATTGGGTCATTAAGTCCGGTTTCAGCAAGTATTTCTGACCACGCACTTTCAACGTCTGGCAGCGTTGCCATATCAGCCATTGAGCAGCCTGCTCTTAGATTTGGTAGGATTACATGCTGATGGTCATCAGTTAGTATATCCGCAGATTCCGCCATGAAGTGAACACCGCAGAACACGATATACTCGGCGTCTGAATCCGCAGCCTGTTGACTTAACATGAATGAATCGCCAATAAAATCTGCGTGCATGACGATACTATCTCGTTGATAATGGTGGCCTAGGACCATTAATTTCGCACCGAGTTGTTGTTTTAATTCGGTTATGCGTTCTGCGATGGCTTGTTCTTCAGGTGACAATGAGTTGTCCATGAAGTCAACTGTACACATCGGCAGAGAAATCGTCATATGCTTCACCCTCGCCAAGCATTACCCCTTTTCAATAATTGTTATTCCGCGAGGTAGATAAATGAGTGCCGACAGGCACTGATATGGTGTTCCAACCAGATGCCAGGTTACACTTGGGGGCAGAAGCCGAAGTGTGGGCAGGACATTGGATGGGCAGGCCTGCAGTCAGGAAAATTCGCCGGCATCGGGCCTGGCGTCATCCAGATCTAGAGAAGCGGCTCGGTTACCGGCGCATGTTGAGTGAAGCGAGGATATTGATCCGCATCAAGGATGCTGGACTTCCAGTGCCCGCAGTTTGGGACGTCGATCTCGAAAATGGTCGGATAGTTATGCAACAAATGGCTGGCAAGCCGCTGATTGAAATTCTGAGAGACGATGAGATTTCTGAGTCAAACAAGCATCTGGCGCTGGAAAATTCAGGTGCTGCGGTCAGGATGTTGCATAGAATGGCGGTAACGCATGG
>DUJJ01000162.1:0-151 GCA_013329865.1 Candidatus Poseidoniaceae archaeon | reverse complement strand
GACTTGTCCACAAATAACATACTCATTGACAAAGCATTCAATGCATATCTGATCGATTTTGGACTATCTGCGGTTGAGTATGAGGTTGAGCGTTTCGGTATTGATCTGCACGTCATGGATGAGATATTAGGTGCATCCCATCCTAACATAG
>DUJJ01000202.1:20482-27265 GCA_013329865.1 Candidatus Poseidoniaceae archaeon | reverse complement strand
TGCCAGCCGTGCCCTCTGGAATGTGTTCCCTCTTTGGAAAAACAATAACCAACATATGCCAACATTATGAAACCAAAAAGCGGGCTTAGCACCTGATACATTTCTGCCATAATAGATTCTGACAATGTAAGTTAATTATTCTAATTGTTGCGACGGCGATTGTTACCCTTCCTACCACCTCTGTTGCGACCCCCGGGCTGTCTCGGCCCGCTCTTCTCGGGTTTTTTACCACGATTTGGGCGGTGATGAGTGTTTCTTGGTTTCTTCTTGTTGTAAACTCGTTTCTTATCTTCAAAGCGTTTTGGTTTCGAAGTCCGCCCGCCTACAGGCTTACGTGGTTGCGAACGATTGCGGTTTCCGTAGTGTTTTCTATTGGACTCATTGCGATTTCTACTACCGAAACTACGCCGCCTCTGTGCACCAATAAATTCAACCTCAAATTCAGGTAACTGGGCAAAATCTGGTGGCGTAAATTCCACATTTATGCCAACCTCCCGCTGAATTTTGCTAACGGTTTTTCGCTGCGGTTTTTGGATTAGGGAAATGATGATTCCAGTTGAACCACCACGAGCGGTTCTACCACTGCGATGTTTGTATGCCTTACCATTCTCTGGCGGGTCGTAGTGTATGACGCAATTTACACCTTCGACATCGATACCTCGGGCGGCGACATCGGTAGCAATCAATGCCATACACTCACCGTGCTGGAATCTTGCCATGGCTCGATCTCTCTGTTTTTGGGATAGGCCACCGTGTAATACTTGAGCCGCTAGACCATCATAGGTAAGGTCGTCACCAACCCTGTCAGCTCCAGCTCTAGTCCGGCAAAACACGATTGTTCGGCCACATTTGCGAACTATTTCGCTGGTAATAGTTGATTTCTTAGAATTCGGCATTAACCAAAAATAATGCGTCATGCTATCCATTGAGACCTCTTTGGGACCGACTTCGATGGTAACTGGATTGGTTTGATAGTCACGAACCAAGTCGGCCACCTCATCATCTAGTGTAGCACTGAACAAAATTGTTTGACGCTCGATTCGACACTCGTCAAGTATTTGACAAACTGGTTGCATGAACCCCATGTCAGCCATCCTGTCCGCCTCATCCAGTACTACAATATCAGTATCCTCAAGCGATATTGACCCGCGCTCAAGTAAATCGATCAATCTACCAGGGCAAGCAACGAGTATATCGACGCCCCGTTCTAGCGCCCTAAATTGCTTAGTGTAAGATACGCCACCGTAAACTGCATAGGTAAATAATCCAAGTTCACGTGAGAGCGGGTCTAATACCTGAAATATTTGTTCGGCTAATTCTCTAGTCGGTGTCAAGATTAGCGAGGTCGGAAAACCCGGCTCTGCCGGCCTAGTACGTTCGATTAGCGGCAGACCAAACGCTAATGTCTTTCCTGAACCAGTTGGTGCTCGGCAACATAGATCATTACCTAACATCCCATCAGGAATGGATTCTGTCTGAACTTCAAACGGTTGATTTATCCCCTGACTTGCCAAGACCCTGACTAAGTCTCTAGAAACTCCGAGATCAGAAAATGACACCATAGTAATAATGCTCTCCGCTTTACGGCCCTATTTGATACCCCCAGTAGATAATCACCACAAAATGTCTACCTTCAAGGTAGGTAAAGTTAGCCATCAAGGCGTTCTAACCAGCATCGCGACAGCATTGCCGCCGCCTAGACATAGGGTAACAATGCCTGAATTGGCTTTGATTCGACGCATTACTCCAATCATTGAGATTAGACATCTTGTTCCACTACTGCCCAATGGGTGGCCGAGTGAAACTGCACCACCGTGGAGGTTGAACCGATCATGCGGAATACCCAATTCCTTGGCGACTGCGCACGAGGCTGATGCGAATGCCTCATTATGCTCGTAAACATCAACATCAAGTATGTTTAGTGAGTTTCTATTGAGCAGAGTCTTAACCGCTGGTATAGGCGCACTCATCACTCTGTGAGGCTCGACTCCACTAGTGCAATAATCCTCAACATAAGCGACTATCTCCCAACCGTGTTCCTTGGCAACTGATTCGCTGGTAAGCAAAACTGCACTAGCACCATCATTGAGGGTGCTGGCATTTCCGGCAGTTACCTGCCCGGCTTTATTGAACACCGGTCGTAACTTTGACAAAACCTCAATACTTGAGCTTGATTTAATTCCCTCATCTCTGTCGAATAATACATCGTCGCCTCGGCGTTGTGGCACATTAACAGTAAAGCATTCCCAATCAAACCATCCATTATCCCACGCTGCTGAGGCTCTTTGATGACTTCTGACTGCATATTCATCTGATTGGCTACGACTGATTGACGACTCCTCAGCAATTGTCTCGCCGGTATTACCCATGTGTATATCATTGTAAACATCCCACAATCCATCATGTATCATCGAATCGATGAGTTGTGAATCGCCCATTTTCTTGCCGCTTCGATGCCCCTTGAGTAGCTGCGGCGCATTGGACATGCTCTCCATGCCACCAGCAATGATTACATCCGCTTTACCGGCAATTATGCTGTTGGCCGCCATCATGGCAGCCTCAAGTGAACTGCCACACACTTTGTTGACTGTTGCCGCAGAAGTGCTTACTGGCAAACCTGCACCAAGTGCCACTTGCCTAGCAGGATTTTGCCCACAGCCGGCTTGTAATACCTGACCGAATAGAACTTCATCAACTATGCCGGTCGCAGGGTCAACCCCAACCCTCGCACACAATTCCTTGACAGTTAGAATACCCAAATCGATTGCGCTCATGGAAGATAGTGAGCCTAGAAAACTACCGATGGGAGTTCTCGCAACACCACATATAACCACTCTAGGCTGGGTCATAGACAGCCCAATCTGATGCATGACTTGAATGTGCTCATCACAACAACCATGCAATCTTTGAGAAGATTTGATGTGCGAGGAGTCTTGGGAGTTATATGGCGAAGTTCAAGACTGAGTTTGAGACCGACCGAAATGCTGACCAGATGAGACATGTTGAGGTGGAAATTGACTTCACCTCCAATGCACTTGCATCAATACTTTATCGGCAGGGAGACACAGTTATACTGGCTTGTTGTACTAAAGAAGCAAGGCTACCCGGGTGGTTCCCGCGTGATTCCACCAAAGGCTGGGTGCACGCTGAATACTCCTTGTTGCCTGGTTCAACAGATTCACGCTTCCGTAGGGAACGTAGAGGCGCCAAGGGCAGAACCCAAGAAATTGAGCGTCTAATTGCCCGTTCCTTAAGAGCAGCAATTGACTTAGAGGAATTAGGACCAATCGCCCTAAATGTTGATTGTGACATCCTCAATGCTGATGGGGGCACACGCTGTGCATCTATTACTGCCGCAAATTTAGCGCTTAGATTAGCCATTAGAAGGCTGATTGCCAATGGCCAGTGTTTACCCATAGAACTCAGGCCGACTGACGAAGCGAGAAGGTCTGGTTGGCAAGCCCCTGAACTTAGTGCGGCGGAACAACAGGCTCACGAGAATCGAGTATTACCCAACGACCTCGCCGCGATATCAGTGGGTCTAATAGATGGTGAGGTATATTTAGATCTCGACTATATTCTGGATTCTAATGCCGATGTCGACATGAATATCGTCAAAACGAGCGACGGGAAGTATGTTGAACTGCAAGGAACCGGAGAAGAATCAACCTTCTCAGGCGAGGAATTGTCCGCTTTAATAGCCCAAGCGGATGTTGGATTAGACGCCCTATTTGAGGTCCAAGCAGCTATTCTTGATGGAATCAACTGAACTGATTTCATTGGAAGAATTGAAATGATTAATCATATCGCATCAACCTGCGGGTAGGTAGCTTAGTTGGGAGAGCGCAGCACTGAAGATGCTGAGGTCGCCGGTTCAAGTCCGGCCCTACCCACCAAACTTGTGCATACAAACCAATAATTAGTGGTAAACACAAGTTGTGAAATTCTGTAAACAATGCATTAATTTGGTAGGTTCACTTATGCGCGCCATGGGCGAGGAAATCGAGCAGGTTGAGGAACCCATCGAGGAGGTGGATGTCGAAGACAAGGCTAGAGACAAAATAGCCAAAGAACTCGAAGAAATCCGCCGCCGAAAGACTAGAACCAATAAACGTCGGTTCCTAACCAACAAAGAGGATTACGTATTATTTGCTGGCATTGGTTACGGTATTTTCTTTGCTGCACTGCTGGTTGGCATGTCCAGTGGTATCTTTGGCTCATCAACAACCCTCGACCATAAAGCCTCTGAAACATTCCTTGATACTGGGGAAGAGTGCGTAAATATTGAAGATGACCCGTGGATTTTGATTTTCCCGGAAAATGATGCCGAATATTTTGACCTGTCTGGCAGAAATTTGCCTGCCGGCTATGCTTTGATGACTTACACGGTTTTTGAATCAAGTGAAGGAATTGTAGTGACATCAGACGAGACCATCGCCCAAGTCTCTGGTGGTAAAAGTTCCATGCAAGCCCCGTTCGATGATTTGAGCGTTGGTGACTTCCGAATTAAATTCACTGTTAATGTATACAACCAAAGCGATGATTTAGATAATGCTTCAACTGTTGAGGGATGGCAAGAACTGTCAAAGGAAATTGATTTTGAGTTAGAGATTAACAGTGGGGGTTTCTTTTCATTCCTACCCGGCATTGACTCAGATTCACATCGCGAAGTAAGAATTACTGAGCCAGGGCCGAGAACCTGTTGGACAACCAAAGACCTTGGCGATTGGGGCTACATTTTGATGGCTGCTGAATTGGGCGGCGGCCGTGAAACCGCCATGCTTACCGGTGGTACTGCTGGAATACCAGCATGGTGGATGGCTTTCATTTCTCTGTCCTTGTCGGCAGTTACCCTGCTAATTATTTACCCAGTGATGTACAAAATCTATCATCAAGATACAGATGATATATTATCAAGAAATCACATTGCAAGGGTAGTTGAAGATATCCTTGGGAAGACCTCAAAACGCTTGCATATCGACATCGATTGGGAGTTATACAAACTTGAGTCTCGAGAATTATCAATTGACATTATGGTGCCGTACAAGAATACTGACGGGACCTTATCAGATAGTAAAGATATCAGAGCAGAAATTCTTCGTGAAATATTAGAAGAATTCGCTATTTTCCGGGTATTCAAGCCAGTTCAATTAACTGTCAAGACCATCGGTGTAAACCAAGCAATCGACTTCGAAAGCGGCGTTGGAGTAGGTGCAGGTGCAGAAAATGCTGATGTTGAAGAAGAGCAGGATTATGCCAGTTTTTTCTCTGAACTACATACCCTTTCCAGAGTTGAAGACGAGGTCAGAGACAGTTTAGATTTGTTCTTCGCCCGCCGAAGTGACGTAAAAATGGAAGGCGCAGTGGTCACCAGTGATGATCGAGTAATCTTTGTCTCAGTTATTTACAAACCAACCCAGCGGTTTGCTTTCTTCAGATTCAAGAAGACAACGGATGAGGTAGAAGTAGAATTATACCGTTACATTTCAGATCGCAATGAAGACCTGTTGGGCAGCCAAGAACTGATTGTCAAAGCCAGAAATCAAGTTTCTACTTTGGCAGACCGCTCTGGCGCTGGACGAGTCGAGAGCGCTAGCAAAAACGATGACCGAATCGTCGCAGTCGCCAAGCAGGATGGTTTAGGTGGACGTATGCTACAAACAAATTTCATTGGAAATACTCTTTCAACAGTCGAATACATGGCCAATGAAAAGCGTGAGATGATTAACAAATGGGGATTCTGGGGACTTATTGTCTTCGTTTGGATTCCCTTCATGGCGTCTGGCGTATTAGTTGGTGCAATGCTAGGACTGCTCTCTAGAATGCAATTTACCAGAGTGTTGGCGGCGACATTTATTGGCGGAGCAGCAGCCTCTGTCACCTGGGCCTACACTGCCGAAGGAATTGTCAAATTTATGCATCAATACAAACTTGAAGCGGTTATTCCGCTAATGATCATTGTCTTTGTCGGGGCTGCATTCCTCCACGTTCGCTCAACCAAGGTGCGTAGGCAAACTGAATTGTTTGAGGATACCCTGTTAGACAATTTCCATGCTGACGTTGATGCAAAGTATGGCGAGGCATGAGTTGGTGAATGGTTTGGATGCTGTGTCCCAATTAAGCGGCAATGCAGAAACCTGTGGCGACTTTGTCAAAATCGGTATAGTCACTGTTAGCGATCGAGCTAGTCGTGGAGACTATGATGATGAGGGTGGCCCAGCAATTTTTGAATTCTTCAGAGAGGCTATTGCCAGTCCAATCGAAGTCCACTATGTCTGTGTCGCAGATGAGATTTCGTTAATCGAATCCGAACTAATTCGCTTATCAGATGATGTGGGTTGTTCGATTATTGTCACTACCGGTGGAACTGGGCCTGCGGTACGTGATGTAACGCCAGAGGCAACGGCGACTGTTTGTGAGCGAATCCTTGATGGGTTTGGTGAACAGATGCGAGCGATATCCCTGCGCTATGTGCCAACTGCCATCCTTTCTCGGCAGTTGGGTGGGACAAGGGGGGAATGTCTAATCTTCAATCTACCAGGGCGCCCAAAAGCCATTAGAGAGACAATCGACGAAATTTGGCAAGCAGTGCCATATTGTGTTGATCTGCTCGGTGGGCCGTATATTGACATGGTAGATTCGGTATGCACGGCGTTCAGACCCAAGTCTGCGCGCCGGCGATAATTGACCTCAAAGTTCATTCATTGACTCGCCTTGCCGGTAAACGATTACAATGGCGAATAGCGGCAATTTACTAATTAGCGGAGCCACGATGGTGCTGCC
>DUJJ01000202.1:15381-20075 GCA_013329865.1 Candidatus Poseidoniaceae archaeon | reverse complement strand
GATAATCACGATGACGAGATGTTTGTCGATGGAACTGGTCTGCACCTACTGCCTGGCTGCATCGACCCTCAGGTTCACTTCCGTGACCCAGGCCAGCCGGATAAGGAGGACTTAGGCAGTGGGTCAATTGCTGCGGCTAGTGGCGGAGTAACTGCTTTCCTCGATATGCCGAATAATGTTCCATCGATTACCACCCTTGAAGGAATGCAGGGCAAATTAGCGACTGCAGCCGCAAAATGCGTAACTAATTACGGATTTTTCATTGGAGCAACCGAGGATAACGTCTCCGACCTGCAAGAAGCGGTCGGAACAAAAGAAAATCCTATTGCGATTCCCGGTATCTGTGGAATCAAAATTTTCATGGGAGTCTCAACAGGTACTTTGCTGGTTTCAGACAAATCTGCGCTAGAGCGGATTTTTACTGAAACAGCCGGATTAATTGCGGTGCATGCGGAGGATGAAGATCGCAAAGCCGAGCGGAAAAAATTAATCGAGGGTCGAACAGATGTTGCTGCTCATGCATATTATCGAGATGATATTACGGCTCTACTAGCCACAAAGCTCTCTGTTGAACTAGCTCATAAAACGGGTCATAGATTACACATTCTACATTTAACCTCAGCTATCGAAGCAGATTATCTAACTGACCATTGTAAACTTCCGTCGGCGGCCGATGGACACCCAATAATCACTACCGAAGTACTTCCTCAGCACCTGACGTTTGATGAGACAGATGTTGATGAACAGGGTGTCAGACTGCAAATGAATCCGCCGATTCGATATGCCAAGGACCGTGAAACATTGTGGCGGCGCTTGGTTGACGGAACGATTCAATGTATTGCGACTGATCATGCACCCCATACGCTCGAAGCAAAATCCAAGGGATTCCCTGAAGCACCGAGCGGTATGCCAGGAGTTGAGACCTCATTACCCGTCATGTTGAATTATGTCAATCAAGGAAGGTGCTCACTCGAGAATGTCGTGCGCTGGATGTCTACCAATGTCGCAGATTGCTATCAAATGATTGGTAAAGGCAAGCTAACAGTCGGTTATGACGGTGATGTCGTCTTGGTCGACATGAATCACACTGCGGTAGTAGAGGACGAAAACTGCTGGGCAAGAGTTCGTTGGAACCCGTTTAGAGGCAGAGAGTTAACCGGGTGGCCAGTATTAACTGTGGTTGAGGGCGTGCCGGTATTCGAACGGTCTGAAGGAACTGGGCAAAAAGGGCGAATTCTAGTCGAGCCTGGTGAAGTTGGAAAACCTCTGCTGATGGAACCATGGAAATAGCCCTAATTGCGGTAAAAACCGTAATTTTAGAAATAAAAATAAATAGTGTTCCACAGAGTTTTTGCTCAAGGTGAGTTTATGAGTAGTTTAGAGGACACATTTGGCAGTGGCTATCAACAGATAATAATCGGCTTTGTCGTGTTTATTTTGGGTGCATTTTGGGGCGGCATTGAAGCCGATGGGAACATGACTGCATCCGATGTATATTGGCCGGCGCTAACCATGTTAGCAGGTGGTATGATTACCTTACTTGGAATATCCTTCGGCTCGGAGCATGAAGATGATCGAACCAATGATTTGAAGGACGCAATTGCTGACATAACAGCAAGACTGGACAAACTCGTGGCACTGACCACTGGTGCAGACTCAGAGGAATAACCTACAAGTTGTATAATTCACCATACTTCTTTTCGACATAATTGATGAATGGTTGAGGCGTTGGTGGCTTGCCAGTAGCGTTCTGAATTAGTTCGCTTGGGGTAAACTTACTACCTTCTTGGTGGATTTTATCGCGCAACCAATCTAGCATTGGTTGCCAGTCTCCACTTTCAACAATAGCATCTACATCACCTATTTCTTCACCCATTGCATCAAGAAGTTGAGCAGCGTATAGGTTTCCTAACGTGTATGTCGGGAAATAGCCAAATGCGGCCATTGACCAATGAATATCTTGCAAACAACCTAATCTATCCTCAGGGACTTCGATTGCAAACCATTCCTTGAACATCTCATTCCAAGTATTAGGTATGTCCTCTACTGAAAGGTTATCATTGAAGATTTTCTTCTCGAGTTCATAGCGTAGCATAATGTGAAGATTGTAAGTTATTTCATCTGCTTCAACACGGATGAAACCGGGCTCTACACAATTGGCAATCTTGTTCAACTCCTCTGGAGTCCAATCAGGGGATTCTGGGAAGTGTTCCTTGAACCATGGTAGCGCAACCTTCCAAAACGCTGGGGTACGACCTACCTGATTCTCCCAAAATCTACTCTGCGATTCGTGGACCCCCAGAGAAACTGCGTCCCCTCTTGGGGTAAATGAGTGATTGGCGTCTAATCCTTGCTCATATAGTGCGTGGCCTGTTTCATGCATTACCGCATAAAGGCAGGAAAACGGGTCTTTTTCATCAAATCTTGTGGTAAACCTAGTATCTCCTGGCCATAAACCGGCAGAAAATGGATGAGTTGAAGCATCCATTCTGCCTGCTTCAAAATCGAAGCCAGTGGCACTAGAAACTAGTTTACAGAACTCCGTTTGTGCCGCTACTGGGAAGACTAATTCAGCCGGTAAGGTGGGATCGGGTGTGATTTTTTTAGCCGCCATTATTTTCTGTAATAGTGGCACTAACTTACTCTTCAAGCCAGCAAATAGTGGGTCATAATCGCTTACTTTCATACCAAACTCATATTCATCGAGCAGCACATCGTAGCGCGTAGTTTCGACACCATAGTAATCGATTTTCTCATTAGTCATCGAAATCAGTTTTGCTAAGTATGGCTTGAATTTGGCAAAATCTGAATCTGCTCTAGCTTCTTGCCAAGCGACCAATGCTTGTGAACGAGCCAGAGCAAACTCAGCAACAAATTCATTTGGTAATTTAATCGCCTTATCGTAACGTCGTCTGACTTCTCTAACATTGGCGCGCTGATCTCGATTTAGGGTTTCATCAGTCTCAAGCTCGGCAATCATTGCCGCAAGTTTTCCATCGGTGATACGACTGTGTTGTTCTTTAGCAAGCCAAGATAATATTTCAGACCTGGCTTTACCACCTTTCGCCGGCATAATGGTTTCTTGGTCCCAACCGAGATGACCCTGTATCGCACCTATTTTGTGAATGTCTTTAACGCGCTCAATAAACAAATCATAATTCGCCATGCTAACGGCAGTTATTACCCCCTCAATAAGGTAACCACTAGCCTAATTTGGAGCAGCGTCGCACGCACATTCAAGACCTAGACGGTAATGCATACAACCATGGCGAAGAAACGACAGGATAACCCTGATGGCATTCGCCAAGAATCAGATGAGGACCTAGATGACGTCGTTGATTCAGTAATCGGTCCTGAAGATAATTCTAAACTAATTGATGCCTCAAAAGACGCAGCACTACCGATTGAAGAGTTACTCGCCGCCTCAGCCAAAATGGTGGTTGAAACCTGTATGGACATCAGGCGAGGTGAGAATGTACTGATTGTTTGCGACCCAACTACGGGAGACATTGGCCAAGCATTACACGAAGCGACTAGCAAAAAATCAGAACGTGTTCTACTCATTGTCATGCCTAAAGCAAAACATCACGGCGAAGAACCACCCACTCCCGTGGCAAATTTGATGCGACAACAACAAGTGGTGTTGGCGCCGACAAAGTATTCGCTCACTCACACCAGAGCAGTTCGTCAAGCAGTACGGGACGGCGCTAGAGTCGCGACCATGCCCGGTATCACCAACGATATGTTCACCCATGGTGGCATGGCAGCAGATTTTAACAAAATCAAGAAACGCATTAGTAATTTAGGGCCATATTTCCGTCGTCGAAGAATTGTTAATGTTAAGTCAAAAGAAGGTACTGACATTACATTTGAGGTCAACTGGCGAGATTGGAAATTAGATGATAATGGAATATGTAATCGTCCGAGGATGTTAACTAACCTGCCTGCTGGTAAAGCCTTCATCATGCCGCGCGAAGGAACGATGAATGGAGTGTTGATAATTGATGGGTCGTGGGATTCAACCCTACTTGACGAGCAGATTGAGTTGCAAATTGAGGAAGGTATGGTGGTCGATGTCAAGGGCGGTCAAATCGCCGCTAATATTAGACAAGAATTTGGCGAGGTCGCAAAAAAACTACGCACTAAAGACCGAGAAAACGTTTGGACAGTCGCAGAATTCGGTTTCGGAATGAACGACCAAGCTAGGATGGGAGGCAATGTGCTTGAGGATGAAAAAAGGCTGGGGACATGTTACTTCTCAATTGGCGATAATTCGGCACTGGGTGGCTCCTCAGCAGTGGGCATTCACATTCCAGGAGTATTGACCAATCCAAGCGTTTGGTTGGATGATTCGCAGGTATTGCAGGAAGGCCAATTCATCCTTGATATTTAGTCTAGTTCAAATTCTGTGACCCGCAAACCGGACAGAATCGCCAATATGGGTCAATCCCAATCCCGCAACTACGACAATTAACTCCAGAGCGGATGGTTGGCTGCACCGTTTGATTCCATACCGGTTGCTGGTTTGGTTGCGGTGCTGGGTTAACTGGCTGGGGCATAATTGCAGGTTGTGGTTGGATATTTTGCGGTGGAATCGGCCGAAGTTGGACATTCTGTGGCGGTATTACCTGCTGCGGCACGCCACTTTGTGGTGCCTCCGTGCGAGGTTCAGCCCGACTTACTGGCTTTCTGAC
>DUJJ01000202.1:5772-15048 GCA_013329865.1 Candidatus Poseidoniaceae archaeon | reverse complement strand
GGCGCTACTGGTCGTGGCAGATTAGCAGCGACCTTGTCTGCTGCAGGCGAAGCAACAAATTCAGAGAGTGACATCTTTCCATCATTATCACGGTCGGCAGATTTGTGCAACTCTTCCGTCTCAGTCGAACTAAGACCCGTTGCTGTGGCTAATTCTTCAACTGATAGCGTTCCGTCATTATCACTATCAGCATCAATAAACATCTCTGCAGCACTGACAAAGGTTTCCTCTGCGTGTGATTCACTAGGTGAGGGAACAGTTTGCTCATCTTCATCACTCGTTTCAACATCAGCAACTGAGTCAACGGTATCGATAGAATCATCAACAGGTGGTGCTGGTTTACTTAGCTCTGGTTCGGTTTCTGTTTGTGCCATCATACCAAAGGCGCCCTCAAAGGCGTTATCGGTTACTTTTGCCGCCTTGCGGTCGGTTATACTCGATTCTATTACTGGTTCCTGCAGTGGCTCTGTAACAATTGGCTGAGGAATTGATTTGCTAGGAAGCGGCACTGACTTGGTCGGGACAGAACTGATTTCAGGCTGAATACCTTGCTGGCTTTCATATGTGTTTGACGCTGAGGTTGCTGGGGGTAATGCCACTGATTTAGAGGCGATCGGCTTGATAGCTGCGGTGGCTGGAATACTGCTGATATCAACCGTTGAGCTGGCTAAGTTGGTTATCGGTATGGCATGACCAATCACGTCAAGTGATGCATCAAATTCACTAGCGATGTCGATGAGCAGAGAAGAGTTATTTTCTGTTTGCTGAAATATTTTAGTCATGGTCAAGTAATACTTCATGACCTCGTCAGGACCACCAGTGGTTTGGGCAATTGCCAATACCTTGAGTATGTTCATTGGGTCCGCTAACCGCTTGAGTGAGTCATATTGAACGTCGGTAAGAGGCGGCTTCGGATTCGGGGATTCTTCGCCGTGTGAATCGGGCAGTCCTAAGTAGTGCATCAGAGGGTCGCTAAAACTCATCAAGCCTAGATGCCCAGCAACCAGATAGTATATCTCTCCCCCTTCGCAATTAAGGACCTTGCTCGCCTCTTCGAAATCGAAATCGCCGGGCTTCAATACTATGTCAGAAACCATACTGAAAAACGCGGTGATGGATTGTTCTCTATCCATTGACATCAATTGATGGACAATGTCAGAGGATTCTGTGATACCAAAATAGGCAGACGTCTCGTCTACTTCAATACCATCTGGTAGTGAAGCCCCTGCAAGGTCTGATTCTGCCATAAGTTTTCCTCCGCTGATTTTGGCTGCTTATTCATGTTTCAAAAGTAATGCCTAACTCATTCACCTAGATTGGGTTTTTGCCAAGTTTATAATCGCTCTAGATTGTGGTGCATTCCAACCTTTTTCCTGGAGATACATCAATAATTGTCTTTCGTCTTGTGAGGATATGTCTCCCAAATCGGCAATCGCGTCATCAATGGCGGATTTGGGAATGTTTTCGAATATTTCATCGCCAATTTCGACCACTGCGCGCCGTACTTTTACACTACTATCGGTCGGCTTTTTGACCTTGCGCGCCGTTTTCTTGGCGGACGCTTTGGGCTTAGCTGGTGTTCGGCCCCCGGCAAAACTTGGTGGCCCGGATGAAGGTGCGACACCTCGTTGTGAAGTGCTTTGAATTGGTGCCCTCGGTGGCGGACTTCCGGTCGGTCCGGCTTTGGATGGACGTTGATCTGCTGGTTGCCTCACAAGCATGCTTGGCTGTGGTTGGCGATTACTTTCTCGCTGCCTGTCAAGGAAAGATAAGCGATCCTCTTGATAATCATCATCAAAGTCATCATCATCTTCGAACCAATCTTCATCATCAAATCCTCGATTGCGCAGTATGACTATTACCAGCACCAGTAGCACAACAACACCAGCAACGACGGCTATGAAAGTAGTAATTGACAGGCCAAGAATCATGCCGGATGATGAACTATCAGATTGCTTTTCAAGAGGACAACCATCTGAGTAACCATCGGTTCCACGTGCTTCATTTGGACAGTTATCTAGGCTGTCAACAATGCCATCTTCATCACTATCGCGTTCATTTGCCGCACAGCCAGACAAATCAACTGAGGTCCGATAGAGTGGATTAGTCGCAGGACACAAATCAGGGTTTAATCCGGAGGCATTGTCACCATAGCCGTCACCGTCATTGTCACGCCATTGAGTTGCATCATCGGCAAAGGCATCGGCCAGACCACTAGGAGAGGCAGCAAAATCATCAGTTGGGTCAGAATACCCGTCTAAATCGGAATCTAGACAGCCTAATCGGTCCTGCGTTGAGGTGCCGCTAACCAATGGGCACTGGTCACCATTTACTCCTTGAGGGTTGTCGCCATAACCGTCACCATCAGTATCGGCCCACTGTGTCGGTTCAAACATGAATTCATCATTTTCAGTGTAGCCATCCTCATCCCAATCAATTTCCTTGGCACTTTCATCGGTGCAACCATCTGCTAACACCGGATAGTTCTCTGGAGTTTCGGGACAGACATCGACATCATCCGTTACGCCGTCAGAATCTGAGTCTTTCTGCGAAAGTGAACAGCCGTCGAGATCCGGAATTTCATCACTCGGTGTCAGGTCGCACAGGTCAAGATAATCGTAAATTCCGTCAGAATCGCTATCGACCTGACGCTGCGCCTCGCTACAGCCATTATCATCGACGGTTGTAACATCGGTTGTTTCGGGACAGACATCGGCGTCATTGGTGATCCCATCATTATCATCATCGAGCTGATTGTTAGCACAACCATTCAAATCCACTATCAAGCCAAATTGGGTGTTGGGGCACAGGTCATTATCATTGATGACAAAATCGCCATCATCATCATTACCATCAATTAGCGGGCAACCAATTCCCAGCGTCCCATTGATTACACCTGGAGCATTTGGACAGACGTCAGCCAGTTCGCCGCCTTGGAAATCACCAAAACCATCGCCATCAGCATCAGCCCACTGATCGGGATCAAATGGGAAGGCATCACCGGTCTGATTCTCCCTCAACCCCGTTGCAGGATTCACATCAAAAGTGTAGATGTCTCGATAATTATCACCATCAGAATCAACGCAACCGTAGAACGGATTGGTAGAATTACCGGCGACTAACGGGCAACCGTCTATTTGCAAACCTTGAGCGTTTGAACCATTGTAAAATTCGGTAAATACATCTGGATAGCCGTCTTCATCGGTATCATTTGCTGCTGCAATGTTGTCAGGGAAGTAATCAGGACTCGTGGCATTTTTAGAGCCATTATCACCAAAACCATCGCCATCAGAATCTGCCCATTGTGTTGGATCATTTGGCCAAATGTCCGCACCCATTGATTGATTCCAGAAGTTGGTTGGATCAGACGCACCATCACCGTCAGAGTCTTGGCAACCAAGACGATCAAGGTATGAGGTACCGTAATCGAACTTACAGGCATCACCACCAATGAAATCAGAGGAATTATCCCCATAACCATCGCCATCAAAATCGGTATACTGTTTAGCATCAAACGGAAATTCGTCGCCCGGAGGAGCGTTGGTATCATACCACGTATCACAACAGTCTGGACCGTGATTATCGCCATATGAGTCACCATCTGTATCGAACGCTTGTTTCCAATTGTCGCTAAATATATCTCCAAACGGGTACAGCGAATTCCAGTCAACCCAACCATCTTGATCAAAATCTGAGCAGCCCACACGACCCAGCCAAGAAAGGCCGAACGCCGTATTACAATCATCGGTTAAATCATCATAGCCGTCACTATCTGCATCAAAGCAACCTAGGACGATTATTGATGATGTGGCTGTTTGGTCGGGACAGGCGTCAACCATCGGTGCATTGGGGTTATCACCATAGCCATCGCCATCACTATCTGACCACTGATTAGGTATGTTGTCAAGTTGGTCCACAGCATCGAAAATGTGGTCATTGTCGGCATCATGATACAGTTCTATACTGGTAATTGAGCCACTGAGTGTGGACATTACGTACAAGTTGATTTTACTGCCTGTTGTTGTTATGGCAAGACCATTGTCAACTAACGAACCGTCTATCGTGGATTTATGCCACTGTTCATCGTTACTCAATCCCTGACTATACTGCATGGCACTCCATGATAACTTATCAGTATCGGCGGGATTTCCGATTATGATGATGTGAGAGTTGTGGCTCGCTAAGGCAAACTCGTCTAACTCCTCACCTAGTGTTTGGGCTACCACTTCCCAAGCGCCGGAAAATCTGGCATATACTGAATTGACTTCACTGTTGACTGCAATTAATGGGACATTACCGCCACTTGCTTGAACAGCATTAACTGTTCCAAGATTCTGTGGTTGAGGCAATAATATTGAATTCCAAATATCACTGCCGTTGGCTTGCTCGTAAACCATTAAACTACCACTCGAAGTCAGTGCAGCAAGGACTATGCCACCATCATCGTCATACACTAGGGACAGGTTGGTGGAAATATCGGATTCTACTGCAACAAACGATGCTTGAGTGGTAGTATCGCTATGAGTTATGACACTTAGATTATTGAAGTTACCATCGTCTAGCATTGTCGCAATCACAAGAGTGTCATCATAAGCTATCTGACTGGCAAATGATGGAGCGGTTAATTGACCGCCAAGGATTAAACTATCAGAAGTCCATTGTAGGCTTTTAGTTGCTACATTTAGTTGCTCGGTGACATAGTTGCGATAAACGAGAACTGGGCTTCCAGTAGAATCGATATGAAGAGCGAGGGGCGATGATATATTTGCATCATTGGCAACTATTTCTTCACTCCAACCGGATTCTGTTAACTCGCTGAGCATTAGCTGGTTGGTAAATGAAGAATAGTAAGCCAAGAACTGCTCGCCGTTTGTTCCTTGTGCTGACGAGAGATACCTAGCATCTGAACTCGAGGTTGGTATTGGTGATTCTACTCCGGTGTAGCCACTGTAGGTTTTCAAATTTAATCCATCGCCCAAATAAAAGACATAAGGAGAGCCAGATGACGTGGTAGCGAAATTGCTGCCGCCGATGAACGGTGACGTTGATGATGTGATATCTTGAACACTCCAGTAAGTTAACTGAGAACTACTCTGTAGGGATACTAACTTAGTTTGTCCGGAGCCATCGGTGTGATTTTCAACATCGACAATGATGCTTGGATTACCATCTGTTGATGACTGAATTTTCCCATCGACGGACTCACCCGGTAGAGCTAAGTTACTAACTTCGAACAACTTTCTACTGTAGGATTCCAGACTGGAAAATGCGGTCTGAGTATCATCAGTTATCTGGTGGGAGAAGATGAACTCTGGTAAATTGTCATTGTTAGTATCGCCGCCAGTAGCTATCACTGCGCCATAACTTTCCGTCCCTTGGGCAACTAGGATGCTGGAGCCATCTATTACCTCACTACTACCCAGAATTAGTTCTACTCTGGAAACATCGATTCCGCCTTTCCGAGTGATTAGTAAATCGTTTAATCCGTCACCGTTGGTATCACCCGCAGAAACAAAATTAAGTCCGAGTAGATTGTTAGCGTCACCAACCATTCGCATACTCGGCTGGTCGGCAATTCCAGCTGAGTTGCCGTAAAACACCCATACATTGCCGCTGTTAAATGGTCCCGATGTGTTATATGGTTCTGAAATAAATAACTCGTCAAATCCGTCGTCATTTAGGTCGTTAATTATCTCAACATGGTAACCAAATAATGTGCCGGCAGATATTGATTGGTAAGAGCGATCTGGATTGGTTGCGTAGCCAGTAGGTGAACCATACCTTACCTCTACTGACGAAAAGCCTGAACTGTCAAACATATCTCCCGTATTGCCAATAACCAAATCAGCCAAGCCGTCACCGTTTAGGTCACCGTCGGCGGAAACTGATTGGCCGAAGTTACTACCCTGTAACATTTGGTTTGGACTATCCATCTTAGACCAAACGCCACTAGAGTCGCCACCAGAGAATAACTCTACTTTGCCCGTATCTGAGCCTTGTTCATAATCGATTGAACAAACCAGTAACTCATCGTTACCATCAGAATTGAGGTCATCAACAGCCTCAACGCAATAGCCGAATCTTTCGCCCGCTGCTGGAATTTCGGAAACTCCGGACACCGAACTCAATGAAGCCGCTAAGCCGCTAACTGAGCCAAATGCAATCTCAACCATACCATCGTTAGAATTTGCGCCTGGAGACCCGATAGCAATATCATCCAAACCATCACCGTTGAAGTCACCAACTGCCAAACTATTACCCAACATTTGTGCGTCCGAGACACCTTCCCACGAGTGACCTTGGAATAAACTCAGCCCGTCCACAGAGCCGAAAAATATCGAAACACGGCCGTTTGAGGTCAGCGTTTGAGTAGACGCATCGGCTTCAGCATGCACTAGGTCAGTGAATCCATCGCCATTAAAATCGCCGAACATCATATCACTTGATATCGTATCGACAAGATCACTAGACAGGATATAATCTGGTGTTACACTTAATTGGTTATCCTGATTTGCTAACGACCGTTCTATACTCATAACGGTTTGATTATCTTGGATTGTTGTAGTGAATAACTGGAGTAATTCTGCACCGTCGAGTGTTAACCCAATATCATGGTGTAAATTCTCACCCTGAGCAACGGTCTGATGGTTTATTTGATTCTCAATAATCGTCATCAGAATAGCCTGAGTATTTTTTGTATACATAATGTATATCTGGCCATCCGAGGTTATTTCCAGCTCGAAATCAGGACCTACAGGCCCGGCATCGAGGAGGCCTGTCTGCCAAAATGCTCCGGTATAGTTTACTCTGTGAAGCGCACCATTGTTATCCCGAAATACGCCCCACTCAAGTTGATTAGGGGTTATTGCTAATTCGATATTGGTAATTTCGAGACCTTCAAAAATAGTTCGTGTATGCCACTCATCACCATTGACATATAGTGAACTAGCTAAGGCTAGTTGTCCCGCTTTGAGGTCGCTTCCATTGGTATACAGGACGCTGGCACGGCCGTTATCTTTAATTGCAATTGCACAATCAAAATTTACCACACCGTCATCTATTCCCAGCACTTCATCGATCTGCAGTTGCTTTGTATTCTGTTCAAGGTCAGACCAGTAGTAGTTTACCGTGCCTTCTTGGTTATGCCAGCATGAATTTATCTCTTGCTGGTCTGAAATAGCCACATCAGGGACAGTTGGAGTGCCAACTGAGGCGGATTGAATTTGCTGATTATGATAGATATCAAGATTGGTTTCAAATCTTACTAAGCCTTGTGCAACACCGTCGATAGAAAGTTGTTCACCTGCCAAGTCATGGCCAAAATCTAGCGCATATTCGGTTAGTGCAGCACTATTTGATTGAGTATTGGATTGATTGAGTAATTCTGATTCTCTGACGGCGCTCTGACCTATCGCGAGACTTGACACATGGAGAATTAGTAATAAAACCAAACACTTCGCCACAAGCGAGTTGTTTGATGAATGCTTACTCGCCATAGTCGACGGATGCGTTGATGGTTGAAAACCATTGCCGAAGAATGCCCACTGACCCCCTACGGGGGTCAAATACCTAAATTGTGAGTATTGTTGACAAACCACCGATGCTAGGAGTAAGTATGGTGCGAGTGCTAATTATCGGTAATGCTCCGGAAGAGGACTTATCTCAATGGTCGAATTTAGTCCTAGCCTCTGACCTAATTATCGCCTGCGATGGCGCTATGGAAAAGTGCCGAAGCAATGGCATTGCGGTAGATGTTCTGATTGGCGATATGGACAGTATCAGTGAACCAAGCCAACGCTATGCTGAGTCAACGGGAGTCAAAATAATCAAGCAGACAGACCAAAACACCAATGATTTGACCAAAGCAATAAGCTATGCCGATGGTTTGGGTGCAACTGAGATCAGCATAGTCAATGTTGACGGCGGGAGGTCAGACCATCAATTTGCCAATTACTTGTCACTGCTTGAGGCAAAGTCTGACGCTCGTTTGTTCCTCAACGACTGCACCGTCAGGGCATTGTCAAACAACACACCCATTTCACATTCTATAGAAATCGGGGCAGAGTTTTCCGTGTTTAGTATGGGTCGCAGTTCGGGGATTAACCTCACCGGCGGCAAATGGGAACTAAAAAATGCGGTGTTGGAACCAAATTCAACCGGCTTACACAATGTTGCAGTTGAAGATGTAATATCGATTGATTGTAAAACTGGAAATCTGCTAATTTTTATTAGCAACTGAGATTGGCATATGTTGCCGAATAAATTCTGAGTAATCAGTTGCCTCATCCCAGCTTTTTGCCAACTCATCAACGCGCGCTATTTCGAGGGTTTTCTCCAGACCACCCCAGTCTTCAATTAGCCCTAGTCTGAAAGCAGCCTTTGGAGTGTATCCGGGCAGAAAGTTGCGCCATACAAAGGGGATTCTACCCGGAGTTATTTGATTAACGACCTTTACAATTGAAGTGTTGCAAGTTGTTAGTAAAGAGTGATACCACTCTGCGTGATTACTCAATTGATTCATTTTTTGGGCAATTGCCAGCAACAGTTGCCGGTCCTTACCCGGTGGAGTAACCGCTCTGAACAAGTAGTCCTTATTGCCACGTGCATTTGTCCTTAGACCTAGTAAATCACGTTCATAACCGATTAGCAGATACAATTCATACGAACGCCATAGCCCTTTCCAAGGGTGATAACGTTCTCCTTTTACCCGTCTTGCCTCAAAAGATATCGAAATGCACCTGCCATCATTAAATTCAATGCTGAGAAATGTGTGCGCAAGTCCATGAATTTTATGAAAATGGTCGACTATGAACCAGACATCCTTAATTTCTCTCAAATCAAATTTGACATTGCTGTCCCATTTCTCGTCACGATCTCTGGTTGTGCGCCAGGTAAAATCTCGGATTTTGGTAAATGTTATGAAATTCTCCTCAATGACTGCCTCGGATTGAAACTCACAGTCAGTATTCCAATTTGAATTCGTGCTGGGAACCCTTGGTTTTATCCTAGTTAGCCAGACATAATGTAATCGCAAGGCAACTATAATTATGACTAACAGACAAAATATTGCTATGTAGTGTAGAAGCGTTAAATCTGCCAGTTTCAGCGATTTCACCACCTGACCCAGACTCGCAATTCGGCATCCCACCAGTCGTGATTGCCATCTGGATGCTGCCGCCATAACACACCATCATCATCGGTCGTAGTCGGTAATCCCTCGGCGTCTGGAGAACCATCTGACAATATCATAGGAGTAGGTCCTAAGTCCCGCATCGG
>DUJJ01000202.1:0-5383 GCA_013329865.1 Candidatus Poseidoniaceae archaeon | reverse complement strand
ACGACCACCAAGCCAAGCACTCCAATTGAAATCCAACCGACGGATTCAGTTTCTGTGTCATCGCCATATGAGCGAGAAGGAGCCACAGATTTTTGCTCTTCAGTAAGTTCATCCCCCGGCAATCTAACCAGATTTACTCCCTCGATGGCGCTAATTAATTCATCGTTAATTACCTCAAGAGAGACTAGGTGGACTCCGGCTGATAGCGTCGAACAGTCAAATTGGTCGCCAACATTGCCGGCTACCTGATTACCCTGTATCCGCCATATCTTTTGGAAACTGCTGAAGTCTATATCCGCATCCGCTGGTATCATGGTAATGAGACATTCAGTGTCAGTTGTGTTACCATCACCACTGACCAACAGGGAAAAATCAGGAGCAGGTCGATTGTGGATAGTCAAATTCAACCAGTCTTCTGTGGTTTGACCAAGGTCATTGCGATAGGCCTCTTTCAACTGATAGTCACCAGCAGGCCAATTGGAGCAATCGAGGGAGTCTTGTGAGTCAAGAACTGTGAATGGTGCGCCAGAAAATGTTCTCACCCCACTAGCGCCGTATCGAGGTCCCGTCTCATCCGAGAATACACGGGAAATTGTACACTCATCTCCGGTCTCTATGTGTTGTGGAGCGTTTAGGGCCAACGTAATCGATGGTGTTTGTAGCGCTGGTTTCAACACGTATGTTGGTAGCGGGATAGTGGTAATGATGTTGCCATCCTGGTCCACGATTTGCATTCTCAATTCATGCTCACCCGACGCCCATGCATCATACACCAGTGAGGCATTGGACTGCTCAGAAAAAGTAAATTGCAAGATCTCAATGACTTCTCTATCCTTGTATTCACCGATTAATCGTAGTTCTAGGTTAGTATTTTGTTGTTCAGTGTTGAATACTACCACGACTCTTATTGCATCATTATCACCATCTTGGTTGGTATCTAGTGTATCATTGCGCAGTGCGATTAGACTCAGCCCAGCCTCAGCTAGTGAATCACTACTAGATTCATCTGCCATGGCATTGACTGAGGTATGAGACAAAGCAACAATCGATAATAGTATCAGTGACACTGAAAACAGCGAAAAGTCGCGATTATTAGACACTGCTACCACCTTCTGTTTGTTCAGTGTGAACCGCATTGTCATCTGATGGAACTGGTGGTAATTCGCTCAACGGAGTCATTCCACCATCGTCATTTTGCGCTAAGTTGGCGGCAAAATCGACAGCCTCCTTCTCATTGAACATTTGTTCTGTCAACTCTAAGTCATCTTCCTCTCGTGCCATCTTTACCACCAAAGCTAGCGAAGCCCCGAGAATAAATCCAAGACCGATAATAAGGTAAGTTAACCATGATGCTGCAGGGTCTTCGCCCATGATAGCAATGGCAGATTTTAGAGTTCCGTATTCGTTAGACCAACCATCACCATTGTTATCTGGACAGCCTTGCAAGTCTCTGGTTGAATCGCCAGCTTCGTTGGGGCAATCGTCTCGCAAAGCGCCAAGTGTGACATCGCCATAACCATCACCGTCACTGTCACGCCACTGCAAGGCTTCATTGGGGAACGAGTCGGCTAGTCCAAACGGATGGGCTTTCCATGTGTCGGTGGGGTCAGACCAACCATCGCCATCGGTATCACGACATCCTAATCTGTCCATCAGTGATGTACCACGCACTTCTGGGCAGGCGTCACCCTGATTGCCGTCAGCTGCATCGCCAAAGCCGTCGCCATCGGTATCACGCCATTGAGTTGGCTCGTGAATAAATGAGTCGCCTAAATCGGACCACCCATCGCCATCAGTGTCAATACAGCCCCACCTATCTCCGCCCTCAGCCGGGCCGACCGAAGTGCCGGCGCGGTCAGGACAAACATCAGCAGTAGTCCCTTGTGGGTTGTCACCGCGACCGTCTCCGTCCCGATCATGCCACTGTGTTGGATCAAGTGGCCATGCGTCACCGGTGCCACCCGGACTCGCTAGCCAATTTGCTGTCGAGTCTGACCAACCATCACCGTCTGCATCTGGGCATCCCCAGCGGTCAAATGTTGAGTAGCCCACTGTAGTTTTACAACTGTCACCGCGGAACGAAGGTCGCCAGGTTTGGCCATCAAAGTATTCCAGATTGTCACCATAGCCGTCAGAATCAGTATCGTACCACTGACTCGCTTCTTCAGGGAAGGCATCGGCAAAACCATCGGGGTGAGCAATCCAGCCCTCTGTTGGATCAGAGAAGCCATCTTTGTCAATATCACGACAGCCAAGGCGATCGTAACGCGAAATCCAACCCGACTCTACTTCCTCAGGAGTCGAATAAACGCACACATCGCCCTCGAATCCGGTCTGATTATCACCATAACCATCGCCATCAGAATCACGATATTGAGAGGGAACCAGTGGGAAATCATCGACTTGAGTTGCCCCATAAGTTTGATTATCACCCCAACCATCTTTGTCGGTATCACGCCACTGGGTTGGGTTCTCCGGGAAATCATCGATTCTTGCAGCCCCAAAGGATTGGTTGTCACCCCAGCCGTCGTAATCCGAATCCTGCCATTGAGTTGGTTCCAAGGGGAAGGCGTCTGAACCATTGTATATTGTCCAGTTTTCATCACCATCAGAGTAACTATCACCATCGGTATCAGGACAGCCATAACGATCAGAGGATGATGTTCCAGTGATGAATGGACATGCATCAGGCATACTGGCAACTTCAAGCCACTGACCGATACCCCATGCTAGATGAGTTTCGTTCCAAGCAGGGTCTTCCCAATTATCACCGTACCCATCGGCATCTGTATCGGTCCACTGCGTGTTGTCTGTCGGGAATGCATCAGCCAATCCAACCGGATGGGCATACCATGCACTGACGCCAAATAGGCCGCCAGGGTCGGCATCAGAAAAGCCATCACCATCGGTATCTAAGCAACCGAATCGGTCATTTGTTGAGCCACCCGAGTTGTATGGACAGGAATCTCCTTGATAACCGTCTAAATTATCGCCAAAGCCATCATTATCGGAGTCCTGCCACTGAGATGGTTGGAACGGAAACGCGTCTGCTCCATTGTTGGGCCCCCAGCCAAGCTCTGGGTCAGAATACCCGTCTAAGTCACTGTCTAAACAGCCCTTTCTATCATATTGCGAAGTGCCGGGGGTAAAATCACAGGCATCCTCTGAATCGATGTATCCATCCTCATCACTATCACGTTGGGCAGTATCAATCGTGGCTAGCAGATCGTATCTGATTTCATCGTTGCAGTTACTGTCACGTGCCTTGATTTTGACGTAGACTTGACTTTGTGTTGATAGGCTGACTGTGTATGAGACATCTGGATCATCATCGGTTACGTAAGTGCTGCCGATTTCTGAGCCATCAGGACGATGGATAGAAACATCCCCTTCCCAGCCGTCACCCCAAAAGCACAACCAGTCTTGATTATTCAACGGTTTACCTTGAAATGATATAGTGATTACATCGCCTTTGTAACCGTTGACTTTCCACCAATCTACCTCATCAACCGGTGAGCACCCGTCCGTATAGCATACTTTCTCAGAGGTTTGAGTATTGGGAGTTAGGGTTGTAGCGCTTTGGATGTTATCGTCGGCTGACGATGTTGGGAGAAATGTCATCAACATCGCGACCAGAGCCACGACCATGAATCGCTGCGCGACCATGTCATCCAATCGGCATATCATCTATGAAGTAGACGCTTTTTGTGGTATCGTTCTACGCTCGAACAATCTGCCCCTGACTGCTTGTTACGCTAGACAATACCGTTGATTGTTGTCAGTGAGAACAAGCCATAGATTACATATATTGCCAAAATTAATTCCATAACAATCCATTTGCTACCACGCCGAACCTTGTCGCGTATTGACATCACTAACCCGGCTATCACTACCAGAGTACCGAACATCATATGGAAAAATATCAATCCAATGGCTACCGATGTTGAGTCATCGAACAGTTCTACTATTGGTATGGTTAACCAAAAACCAAAACAAATCATCAACCCAGAAATGGCAATTAACCATCCTCGGTAACTACCTTTGGGCAAAGCTTTGGGACTGAACTTTTGATTGCAATTCGGACAGAACACTACTGCTACATCATTTGGAAACGCTAGTGTGCTCTGACACATTGGACATTGAATCTGCATGGTGAGTCACTCGGTGGGTGTTGTTATTGAGTAATAATTGATTGATAAAATGCCAAGAAGTCGTTGGCATTGTGCTCATAGGTATACTTTGCCAGTACTAGTTCTCTCCCAGCCTTGCCTTGCTGAGCCCTTAATTTCGGGTTCGAAAGCATTTGATTGACCGTGCTTGCTAAATCTGCAGAGTTGCCCATTGCAAATAAACCACCTACTGATTCATCAACCATTTCGGTCAACGGAGCCATGTTAACTGTAGCTACAGGTGTTCCGCTTGACATTGATTCGAGAGGGATTAAACCTTGTCCCTCATAGTATGACGGATATACCACCAAGTCTGCGCTTCTAAAATGCTGGGCAAGGTCACCAAACGACATGCTGCTTTGGATGTGAACCGCATTACTGACTGATAGTTTTCGAGCCTCTTTCAGTAACTGCTTCTTCATATGCCCCCGGCCAATGATGACCAACTTAGCTCCCGGATTTTGTGCTAGAATTTCGGGCATTGCTCTGAGTAATGTCATGTAGCCTTTTCTGGCTACTAGTCTACCAACAGATAGCAACATTGGAGTGGCTGTACTTGGATCATGGCTCAAGGCCTTTTCATCGTCACAACCATATTGATGTCTTAGTCTCTCGTGTGCAAGTTGTTCCTCCTCATCATCGATATTGGCTGGGCGGAAAACCTTGTGATCGCAACCCCAAAGGAGTACTCGGGCGTTGTAATCAGCATCAGGTGCGTACCATTTGTTAAATTCCTGCAGAGTTGACTCAGAATTAGCCACGCTCAAGGACGTATTCAATAAACCAGCCTTTTCATATCTCGAATACCATTTCGCACCAAGCCTAATGGCAAGATCATTCGGATTACGCCAAATGGCGGATTCTCCAGCCTTAGCGGCCCGCAAAACGCCCACTTTTTCCCCTAACCACGAGCCGTGGAGCGAACAGACAATCGGTGCGATATTGGTCTCAAGAAACCGGTACTCCTTAGCGGTAAATGACGCTAGAGGCAGGGGAACGTGTATGACATCAAAAGGATCGGCATAATGCAACTTTTGGATTATTTTGTAGGTGTTTTTAGCATATGAGCGGGTAAATTTCATTGGTAATTTTATCCATGGGACCTCAACAATATTCACCCCTGATTGGGCTGGTGCTTTTATGTCGTCAGCGCGAGTGATGATGGTTACTTGGTGACCGAATGAGGCTAGATATCCAGCCAGATGATACACTAC
>DUJJ01000155.1 GCA_013329865.1 Candidatus Poseidoniaceae archaeon | reverse complement strand
GACACCGATGGTGACAAATGGAATGATGGACCAGAAGTATATTTCCAAGATCATGACGATGATGGTATGGCCACTGGCTGGGAATATCACTTTGATTTCGATCCATACGATGCAGCTGACAGGATGTTCGATACCGATGGTGACGGGCATGTGAACTATTGTGAGTATAAGTGGGATACTAACCCTCGCGACCCAACTAGTTTCCCTGGCCAAGGTGAGTTGTGCGACCCATTCAGTGAGTAGATACAACAAATGAGAAACTTCTTGAGTGCTGTTTACCACATATAGGTATGACAAGCAAGGCGATGGCCACAACCTTAGTTTCCTTGGTCGTCTTGTTAGCCGCCATCGGCAGTAATGTATCTGCTTCAGAACACTCAGTCGCCAATGAATTCCTGGTCATTAACAATGAGAGCGGTGAGAGTTTTGCCAGTGTAATAAATCTCACAGGTGAGTCATCCATAGCTGCTGCGGAGCTGGTTTGGACAGTCAGCGAATTAAACCCAGTATCCAGCTTGACCAACGAAGCTGTGATTTTGCAAACATCCAGTATCTTCAGTAACGTGACTATTAGCGACGATATCTATCATTGGCAATTAACAATACCGGTAAATGACATGAACTGCACCTGCTTATTCTCAATTACCTCAACTGATGAAACTATAACACTAGTCGACTCAATTATTTTATTCATCGGTAGCCATACACACTTTCCTATCATAACTTATATCCCATCGTTTCAAACACCTGAGAATAGCGAAATAAAATATCTAGAATATAATGTCACACGTCCAGATTACGATCAGTTAAACAATATTGAATTATTAACTTCAACAGTTTTCAAAGCCAATGTGTGTCAATTCAGTGGTAATTCGTGTATCACGGAATGGCTTCAAGTCCAACTAAATCACTCGGTAACAGACACTGGAAATTTCATTGTTGCGATAGATAAGTTACAGCTAGGGGTTGGTGACGGGAACTATAATTTTGAAATCTTTATGCGAGATTCCTTTCTCAGATATTCGAATGCTGATGAGGTGTTTCTTACCTTCGATACTAACGCCCCAGAGGTCGTAATACTTGGCTCTGAATCGGCCCAAGAGATGGGTTCAGAAGTTTATTCTGCTATTGTTGATGACGGTTATGAGAATTCCTTGGTGGCACTCACTTGGACCATAACAGAACCAAATGGTCTGGTTCGTGGGGTCGGGCAAGCAGAAATAATCACTAATACTAGTATTGAGGTAGAATTTAATCAATCAGGCGAGTGGAATATTTCCGTACTAGCGGTAGATTCTGTCGGGTTTTTTACTAAACAAAGTTATTCAGTTTTAGTTGAAAATCTGCCACCTGAAATATATCTTGAGGTCTCCTCAGGAGAATTTAATTCTGATGGCGACATTACATTCTCTGCCGATGAAGAATGGTTTATTGATGCCTCTAACTCAATGGATACTATTAATGATGTGAATGATTTAGTTTATGCGTGGAAAATAGACGATGTAATAGTTCATTCAGGTGCTAATCTCTCACAAGAATATCTTAGCATTCCCGGTAATCATCAACTAACGTTGGAAGTAACCGACACAGATGGCGCCATATCCCAATCAATAATAAAATTAAAACTCGAGACAACCGATGAAACAACTACAACGAGTGACAATCTTCTACCGATAGCGTCTATCATTGTGATTTTACTGCTCTTACTAACCATAGGATTGAGACTCAGAAAGCCTGATTCGTCGTTTAATTTGCCAAAATGGGGTAAGTGAGTCAAGCAAGGTTTGAATAGGGCAAATCTGGTGGAGAGAGCATGTTTGCTGAGATGTTTGCCCAGTTGGGGGATGCGCCAGTCCCAATCGCCAACAGTGAATACGAGGCACGTCAATCTAACCTGTACCAAACATTGCAGGACGATGACCTGTTAATCATATGTGCGTCACCGGAAACAATCCACTCCAACGATGTCCATCATCCATTCAGAACCCAAAGTAACCTGTTGTATCTTTGCGGATGGACAGAACCTGATGCGATATTTTGCGCCAAACATAACGGCAAAAAGTGGGAATCACACCTATTTGTCCAGCCCAAAGACACCCTCAAAGAGATTTGGGAGGGTCGTAGGCCGGGTATCGAAGGAGCGATGGCAGATTGGCCGATTGATATCGCTCATTCAATAAAAGAGGTAGATCAAATATTGGGTAAATTCATTGCTGAATCCTCCCGTATATTGCATAGAATGGGTGTGAAATCGAGTGTTGATGATTTAGTCATTGATGCCATACAACGACGAGATCGAGCAAGGCAGAGACTAGGTTCAGGCCCTATATCTGTTGAAGATCCAAGTAACCGCATCGCCGAAATGAGGCTGATAAAGTCTGCAGCCGAAATTGCTCAGATGCAGTTTGCCTCCGATGTTTCTAGTTTAGCCCACACTGCGGCAATGCGACACGGTGGTGCGGGTTCAACAGAAAACCAACTACAATCATTAATCGAGGGTTTTTTCCGCTATGCAGGCAGTTCAGGGTGGTCATATCCTTCAATTGTTGGTAGCGGAGAAAACGCTACTATACTGCACTATAAGGAAAATGAGCAGAATTGTGCTGACGGTGATGTTGTGCTGATTGATGCTGGGGCCGAGTTTAGAGGCTATGCCGCAGACATAACCCGTTCATGGCCAAATAATGGCAAATTCACGGAAGCTCAGCGGGAAATCTACCAGCTTGTGTTAGATTCGCAACTCGCTGCGATAGCCGAATGTGTTGTTGGTAACCCTTACAATGCTCCTCACAAAGCAGCGAGGAAAGTTCTGGCTAAGGGACTCATTCGTCTTGGAGTTATTGAGCAGAGTTTAGATGAAGCACTCGACCTGGAAACAGGTGAATTAAATAATTGGTATATGCATAATACCAGCCATTGGATTGGTTTAGATGTCCACGATGTTGGCGTTTATCTCCCAGATGGTAAACCTAGGTTGCTAGAAAGTGGTATGTGCTTAACAGTTGAGCCAGGGCTCTACTTTGGTGCTTGGCGACCAGATGTAGTCTGTCCAAAACGCTATGCGAATATTGGCATCAGAATCGAAGATGACATTCTTATTACCGATGATGGGCCAGTAGTCTTGACGGCTAAATGTCCAAAAACAATTGATGAAATAGAATCAATAGTGGGTATCTCTCTTTAGGTGTTGACATGAACTGGCAGTCCATCCTACAACGTCAGCAAAATTGGACTTTGCATAATGCTAATAATTTGAGGTTAACTATCGACGAAGCAAGCGAGTTGTATGAGAACGCTCCACTACATGAATTAACGATGGCTGCTGACATCAGGCGCCAGAAATTACATCCTGGTGGCCAAGTAACCTATCTAGTTGATAGAAATGTGAATTATACCAACGTTTGCACAATCAATTGTCAGTTCTGCTCTTTTTATCGCCCTCCGGGTCATAAAGAGACATACACTCAGAGTTTTGATGAGATTTCTCAAAGAATAACGGAACTCGAGGAGATTGGTGGGTCAAGAATATTGATGCAGGGTGGGGTTAATCCAGAACTTGAGTTCTCTTGGTATCTAGAGCTGATTTCATATTTGGTAGAGAACCACCCAAAAATACAACTTGATTGTTTCAGCCCAATAGAAATTGAGGGTATTGCCGAAGTTTCCGGTATGACAACTCTTGAAGTTCTCACTCAACTACAGGCCGCTGGTCTGCACGGCTTGCCTGGCGGTGGAGCTGAAATGCTCGTTGAAGAGGTTCGCAAAGACATATCCCCCAAGAAGGGTAATCCAGACAACTGGCTCAGAGTCATGCAAGAAGCTCAATCATTGGGTCTTACCACAAGTGCGACCAATGTTTTTGGCTTTGGTGAAACACTGCGCCAAAGAGTTGAACACATGTCCAGGATACGTGAACTTCAAGACCGATCTATAAACCATTACGATAACGGCTTTACATCGTTTATTGCATGGCCTGTCCAATTAGAATCTAACTCGTTCGGCCGCAGGAATCGTGGACAAAATAAGCACGTTCTAGGTGCCGGTCCAACAGAGTATATCCGCCACATAGCAGTATCTCGACTTTTCTTTGATAACATATCAAGCATTCAAGCATCTTGGCCAACTATGGGTTTGGGTGTTGCACAAATGGCTCTAATGTCCGGTGCCAACGATGCCGGCTCAACAATGATGGAGGAAAATGTTGTCTCGGCATCAGGAACAACCAAACTATCTGCCTCTGAGATTGAACTTCAAAATACAATTATTCGCGCTGGCTTCATTCCAGTAAAGCGTGATAGTGATTACAATTCCCTACCAACAGAAATTGTTGCAGAATTGGAAAAGCCACTCGCTGCCCCAATGCCCCTGCAGTATTGAAACTAACTAAGTGAGAGGGGATGATTGGTTTCCGTTCTTCCTGAATTGACGATTGCTTCAGTGACGCAATATAATGCCGGATGTTTAACTTTTAATGGTTGAACCCACAGTAGTTCTGGTCGATTCCCGCGATTTATGACTATGACCATTTCCCAGTGTATTCTAATGAGCGGTGAAAATATTGTTCCTGGCCAATTGCCTCTTGGAGCGGGTATTGTTGTTCGCTCATTTCCAACATCAGTTATTTTTGATTGTTGCATAATCCGCATCGGTTTTAGAAATAGACCCCCTTTGACATCTTGATTTTGCATCGGTGAGTCCTCACCCCCACCTGTGCCGTCGTCTAAATCAACTGACCAGTGGTGTGGTAATTCAGTGGTTAGGCCAGGTGCGGGTTGGCCGTTTCTATCACGGCCCAATGCACTTACCAATGCACCTCTACTTGGTGGTAAAACCCCAACACGCCAGAGCACTGACATACTCTTCCAATCAGGTTTTGCCTCTGGGAATTCAATGCTAACCTCCAATGATTCACCAGAGGTCGTATCACTGTAAAAAACAATTTTTGGCTCTTTAGGTTGTGATCTCAGAAACCTCCTTTGCTTGATTAAGTCTGAGAAATTGGCACTGATACGCATGAAAATTGGCACAAACAAAATCGGCACTACAACTACGGCTAGAACTGGGTAGTCAAGCAGGCCAAACCTAACTCTCCCAGTGCCGATACTTGGAACCCCCCAAACACTCAGTATAGGCTCTAAAAAAAGATAAGTTAGCGCAATTAGTAAAATTGAAACCGAGAAATTCATGATGTTTCTAGCCTGTTTATGTATCACATTAGGAGTCAAATACCATCCTGTTCTCTGTTTGTAAACTACTGAATCACGTGGCACAGCCTCCAACATCTCTTGTGCATGCTTCTCGTCTAATTTTAGGGTCGTTTCATCTAATTTATACCGACGCTCAACCAACCAATCAGATTTATTACCGATTCTAAACGGTGGTGGTAGCCCACGAATAGTTTCATACGCCTCTGATTCTGTTAGATTATTTTCAATATCGGTTTGGCTTACCGCAATGGGTAATAGTTCTGGCTTGTATCGATAAGACTCAAACGGTGGATATTTTATACGCTCTTCGAGAATAAGTTTTCCCACGCAATCACCTAACTGAAAATCATTTTCATTCCCGCTTTGAGGGCTAATTTTCGAAATGCTGGAACTTTTTTCAACAATGCCATACCTAGTGGAACGGGTTTTTCTATATCGCCAATTGCATTGATTAACTGAATTACTTCAGGCTTGGCAAACTGTTCAAAATGACTGTCTAGTTCTTCATCTTCACAATCACTTACTAACAAATTCCTGAGTGAGCGAGCTCGGTTTTGTTCTTTGCGCATCTTTTCAAAGTGGCTCTTAGCGATAGACTTGAGTTCATCCTCACTCAGCAGATTATGACTAACCGCCGTTGACAGGCGGTCTACTATACCGTTAATTTGTTCGAATCCAGGTCCAATCCCTCCACCGGTTGTTGGTTTTGCCATGCCAGCAGCATCACCGATAAGCAGAACACGATTTTTGTATGCTTTGCGAATCATGCCGCTTGGAACAGGTCCGCAGTATCGTGCCGTCTCCTTTATTCCAGCAAACCTTTCTTTCCATAGTGGATGGTTAAGCAGATTAGCGTAGCACTCCTCTATACTTCTCCCATCAAGTCGGTCCGCAGTTGACCATAAACCGATTCTACAACTGTCATTGCCTGATGGTATAACCCAAGCAAAAAAGCCAGGGGCTATTTCAGACCCAGAATACATCTCTAACCAACGCTTTCGGTATTGATAGCCAACAACTTCGGTTTGAAATCCTACCATGAGTTCTTTTGGTCTACCCATCTTGAAAAATCGACGGGTCCACGAATGCGCTCCGTCACAACCAATCAACAATTTTGTTGAGATGCTGATTTCGTTACCGTCTCTTGCGATGAGTAAATCAACTCCTTCGGAGTGTGCTTCCGCACTAATTGGCTTTGAGTTCAACCACAGGGTTGCACCGGATACCATAGATTGTTTTACCACTGCCTCATCAAACAGTTTTCTGCATACTACATATGTTCGCACAGTCCCATCAGTTCCCACCGGAACTAAGGTCCCAGATGGTCCATGAATAAGCGCACCATCTACCTCTTCCAAGATTGTCTCATACAGACCAACTTGTTTCATCGCATTCGGAGTTACTAATCCAGCGCATTGGAATGGTCTGCCAATTTCGTTATGTTCCTCGAGTAACAGAACGCGATGACCTCTTGTGGACAGAAGATTTGCTGTATGTCCACCTACTGGCCCTGCACCAACGATTACAACATCCCAGTCATGAGTTGTTGTATCCGGGTCCATAATGCAACCTCAGACACTAACAGTTTTATTATTATTCGAATATTAATGGATATTAATCACTTTTTAGCGAATTTGTATCCCACGGATTGGTTCTTTTTTAGGTACAATACTGAGGTGAAATTTTTTCCGGTCTTTTTCGATACAAAATCGTCAAATGGTCCCACTTCGCCTTTTTCAATTAGCAACTTAACTTCATCCCTAGTGATTTCACGCCCGGAAATTTCTCTCGCTATTTGTATTTTACAATCTGTCCCGTCCTCGGCTGGCTGGAAGAATGCTGGGGTTTCTACGATCTCCTGCTTGGTCTTTGGACACACTGCAACTATACCATCTACAACAGCAAATTTCTTGGCATCAGCGGCGGCTTTACGAGGTGGGAATTCGAATTTAATTCGGTTTCCATCTAACCGAAGGTATGCACTGAATGGGCGTCCTTTCTTCGATGTGAAGTCATCCAACAGAGCAGATTTTCCTTCGATTAAAATAGATTTAGCCTCTGTTTCTGAGATTTTCCGCTTGCACATTTCTTGGGCCAAACCTCTAAACTTGCAATCTGGCACATCGCATGCATACATCGTAGAGTTCGCTCTAATTTTCCCTTCGTCACAAGACGGACATGCGCAAACTTCAGCATCATCAATTGAGGATGTTGATTCTCCCCCACCAAGGAATTCTACGTTGCCATTATCATTCATTTTTACACTTGCGACATATGGTTCACCGTTTCGATTAAAAAACCCGTGCAAATCGATTAATTCCCGCTGTTCTAGGAGGCGTCTTGCAGTATACCTGTCAAACCATCGCCCGCTCGTGTTTTTCCAGAATATAAAGTCACATCCAGAGTCCTTGCCACTATTCTGCGGACAGGTGTAAGACAAAACGGTCTCTTTTAGATTATCATCACATTTTGGACAGCATCCTATTGTCTCAATGCTATTGAAGAGGATACTTCTATCGTGATTTTTGATTCGTTGAACCATTTCTTCCGCTTTATCATAAATTAGTTTCATATATTGAGCCCTTGAGAATTCTCCGTTTTGAACCGATGAGAGTCTAGCCTCCATGTCTCCGGTTAGCTCGGGAGAGGTAATCCACTCGACAGGAATTGCCCGCAGCAATTCAATTAGTTTAATTCCACCGGGCGTCGCCCGTAGACTTCCTGATCTCGCACGCTGAATGAAATTTCTCGCAATTAGTTTCTCGATGGTTTCTGCTCGAGTTGCAGGTGTTCCCAAACCCTTGCCCTTCATTGCTTCAGCCATCTGGTCATCGTCGATGCTCCTACCTGCATGTTCCATCAATGACAATAGTTTTGCTTCTTTCAGTCGATTAGTTGGCTTCGTTAACTCTTCTTTAAATCGATGACTGGCGAGTGCTGTTGGGGCAGGGTTTGAAGGCAAATCACCCCATTTATCCGGTATTTTGTTGCTCTTGGGTTTTACTTCACGCCATCCGGCTTGTTTTATTACCCGAATTTCCTTTTTGAAGTCTTGATTTGACTTGGTTGTAATTCGAGTTTGAACATCCCAAATGGCAACAGGGTGGAACGATGCAAGGAACTGACGAACAATAAGGTCATACAGTTTAGTCGCATCTTGACTGAGCTTGCTGTGTGGTGATTTACCTGTGGGAATAATTGCATAATGGTCAGAGACTTTGCCATCATTGAAGTTCCTTTTAATATTGGTAAGACCATTTTTTACTAATCGATCACAGTGAGTTTTGTAGTCAGATTGGTCGCTAATTTTGGTGATTGTGTGATTAATCGATTCAATCATGTCTTCTGGAAGGTAACGCGAATCTGTTCTAGGGTATGTCGTTAATTTATGAGTGTCGTAGAGTTCTTGTGCTACTGATAAGGTTCTTCTCGAGGTCCATGACCACAGGCTATTTGCTTCCCGCTGTAAAGATGTTAGGTCGAAATTTAGTGGTGGATTCTCTTTCGCATCGCGGTGCACTTGCTTTGTAGAAAATTCTTCATCAGATGTGAGAAGTTTTTCCAGCATGGCTTTTTCTTTTGCATCAGTTATGCGATGTGCTTTAGTCAATGGATTGTCTTTATCCTCGACATTATCACGTCGTTCCCAGCGTCCAGTCCATTCGCAATTATCAGATTTGAAATCTGCCTCAAGCTCCCAGAAAGGCTCTGCTTTATGCCCTAAAATTTCTAATTCCTTGTCAACAATTAGCGCCAATGTAGCAGTTTGCACTCTACCTAGTGACATTGAAGTGCCGTCTTTCCTACCAGTACGAAGGAATGTTGAAGCAATCCGTGAGCCGTTCATGCCAATAATCCAGTCTGCTTCTGCTCGGCTAACCGCAGCGTCACGCAGTCTGCTATAGCGTGTAGAATCTAGGCGGTTCTCATAAGCCTTCATTATTGATTCTGGCGTCATAGACTGCAGCCACATTCGACTCATTGGAACTTTTGATTTAGCAAATTCCACAATCCGACGAAAAATCAGTTCTCCTTCGCGAGCAGCATCGCATGCATTGACTATTTCAGTGCAGTCTTTTTGCGAAATCAACTTTTTTATTGCCGTCAGTTGTTTCCTATTACTGCCCCTACCACTATTTGGTTTTAGCTCGAATTTTTCTGGTATGAATGGTAATAATTCGATGCTTTTTCGCCAGTC
>DUJJ01000070.1:2547-9162 GCA_013329865.1 Candidatus Poseidoniaceae archaeon | reverse complement strand
GAAGTTCAATCAAATTCCTTGGTCCAAGAGGAATTCCGCAACCCAAGCTCAACATCAATAGCCAATCAGGACATATCATGGTATAATCAAGGCGTAGCACTGATTGAAGCCGGCAAGTATGCCGAAGCCTTATCCTGCTTTGACCGAGCGCTGCCCTCTTTTTCCGATGATGATGAGATGGTAATTAGAATACTAAACGGTAGAGGTAATGCATTTTACTACTTGGAAAACTACCCAGCCTGTGTCGAATCTTATCATCAGGCCATGCTAATAAAACCAGAAGAAGTACGCGGCAAGACCCTTTACAACATGGGAACAGCTTATGCGGAGATGGAACGATACCAAGATGCTGTAAAGTGTTTTGAGCAGGCGATTCCTAGAGGTTTGACAAAAGATGAAATAAAACGGACTAAAGATCAAATTAGACGCTGCAACATCCTCATCAAGGAACAAGCAAAAAAGAAAAGGTGATTATTTGGCTGACAACCAGGACGTAATACAGAAACTAATCGAAGCAGGCCTTGATGAAAAGCATGCTATGCTAATCATCGACATGGCATGTCAAGCTCCAGCCAAAGCGAGCGAAATCGGTAAACGTCTAGGACTATCTCGTATGGATGCATACAATTCACTGAAAAAATTACAAGAAAAAGGCCTGGTTAAAGCCACACTTGACAAACCGATAAGATTCTTCGGCATGACCATCAACGAAGTATTCAAGCAAATTATCAGAACTAAAGAAATGGACCTTCGCAGGATGAATGAAAACCTTGAGTCACTGACAAAATCAGGGCATTTCGCCATCGTAGTTAAC
This sequence comes from Candidatus Poseidoniaceae archaeon, assembly GCA_013329865.1. Classification (GTDB taxonomy): domain Archaea; phylum Thermoplasmatota; class Poseidoniia; order Poseidoniales; family Poseidoniaceae; genus MGIIa-L1; species MGIIa-L1 sp8725u. Next base: position 8,348 of record DUJJ01000070.1, on the reverse strand, counting down.
CAACCGCCACATGATGAAGATTCATTTTCAGTGCTAAAAGATCGGCACACAATTCACGCAACAATAGAATCTATAGTCTCAGAAGCAGAAGAGAAAATCTGGTTGTTACTTGGGAAGTGGGGTATTCTTCACATGCTTCGCTCCGGATGTATGGATTCGGTCAAAGAAGCACTAAATCGTGGCGTAGATGTCAAACTAGTCGTCTGTATTGATGAAAAAACCGTCCGATTCTACGACAAATTGGACCCGAGAATAGAAATTCGTCACCACCCTGATTTCAACCTCTGCGGAGTCTTTGTCGATAATGAAGTTGGAATACAATTCGTCCAAACTGAAGAATCTCCAACTGGTCGTGGAAAAGAAGACACTGCCATATTAATGGAGTCAGACATGCTGCTAACCGCACAAAGTGAACTGCTCAATATTCAGTGGAATGCAGCATCATCCTATCACACTGCTAAAGCGAAACTTATCGATGGGATGATGACTGAACCGCTTAGATTATCACTTGGAGATGGTTCATTTTATGAGCGATTCAAACAATCGATTAAGATGGGAATGAACAGAAACACCAATGCCGTATTAACCAGAAACGGACAAGTGGTTGACAATGAACTAATTCCACAATCAAATACTCTCTCTGCTCTAGGTATTAACACCAGTCAATTGTTTCAAGATGTTGGGTTCAGGATAGGTCAGGAGTTGGCCGTCAAATTACAACACATAGATAGTGATGAATTGTTCTGGAATAATATCAAGACAGAATGGCAAGATCTTGGAATGGGTGACCTAGAATTCGATAAACTACCGCCGAGAATGATTACCGTATTTGACGGCAATGCCTGTGACGGTCAGCCAGAAACATCCCTGATGTTTTGCAACATGGACGAAAGTGTCATCGCTGGAGTTGTAAAAGAACGTTATAACAAGACGGTAGAATCGTGCCGAAGAGAGTGTTCAGATGACGAAAGCTCGTGCTGTTATGAAATTACCATAATCGAATAATTTTAAATCATAACATGCACATATTGATAGATAGGAAGGTTTTGGGATTATTATGGATTGTGGAACTTGTGAAAGCGCCAGCCCCATTGTGGTACAGAAGCCAGAGGTTGTTAATGTAGAATTAACAATCACAGAAAATGCTCAATCAATGTTAGAACAGGCGTTCGGCGATGATAGAAGTATGGCGCTCCTTGTTGGAGTTTTGTCTGGCGGATGCTCAGGTTACATGTATGACCTACAGATTGTTGAACAAACAGAAATTGATTGCCAAGAATTAGCGATATCTGGTTTTCGAATATTAGTCCCAAACTCTTCAAGTCACCTGCTGAATGGCATTGAAATCGACTATGAAGATCGACTGATGGGTGGCGGGTTTAAGATTAACAATCCAAATGCGAAATCATCTTGTGGTTGTGGCGAATCATTTGCCTAGGGTGATAATCAATGCCGAGGTTGGCATTTGATAAGGCTAGTCTGCTTATCTTTTCAGGGGATGACCGATACCGATTTATTGACGGTCTCTCATCTAATAAAATAGATTTTAGCACACAAGAAATAATCAATACTTTGGTTCTAACAACCAAGGCAAAAATAATGGCGCAACTGCACCTTTTCATGCTCAATGACATGCTTATTTCGATAACTATCAGTGAAAATAATGACGAGTTAATGAGCTACTTCAACAGCAAAATTTTGACTCAGAAGGTTACTATAAACGATGTTAGTAATCTAAATTATATCGATTTAGTGTACGATGAAGACCATAACTCTGCAACGGTCTCAAATGAAGATGGGTTTACATCCGTCAAAGTTAACAGTTTATATTCCTTTGAGATATATTCCAAAAAACACAAACGCTTACCATTATCATTAGATTATCAATCATTCATTGACTGGCGTGTGGCAAAACTCATTCCTTGGCACGGTTATGAAATTACCAGCAAAGTAAACCCATACCAATGCGGACTTAACTCTCAGGTCCACGAGAGCAAAGGATGTTACACGGGGCAGGAAGTGCTTACTCGCATGCGTTCAAGAAATAATGGGATGCGTGAACTATTCGTGATTGCCAATGAGGAAGTAGATAATCAAAAAATTACGACCAAAGGAACTAAACAATCGCTAGCAATTAGAAGGGTTTAGTAACCTAAAATATCAGTCAGCTGGGACTTGTAAAAATTGCCGGAATTTTGTAAACTAGCTAGTTCATCAGCACTCAAGTCCAATTCAATAATGCGCTCAATACCATTAGCCCCAAGTATCACTGGAACGCCAATGTATACATCCTCCAAGCCGTATTGACCGGTTAAGTAAGCCGATGCAGGAATCAATCGCTTGCGATCTTTTAATACCGCCTCCGCCATTATCGCCGCTGCAGAACCAGGAGCATAAAATGCAGAGCCTCGCTCAAGAAGTTTGACAATCTCTCCACCCCCAGAAGCCGTCCTTTGACAGATGGCTTCGATTGTCTCACCACTGAGCAAGTGAGTTATTGCAATACCGCCTGCAGTGGTAAATCTCGGCAATGGGACCATTGTATCGCCGTGACCACCAAGGACCATTGCTTGGACGTCCTCTTCAGAACAACCCACCGCATCAGCGACGAAGTGTGTCATTCGAGCGCTGTCTAGAATTCCCGCTTGGCCGCAGACTCTGTGTGAAGGGAATCCAGTAACTTTTTGCATGTGGTACGTCATTAAGTCTAGAGGATTAGTTACCATAATGATGATGCTGTCAGGCGCGTAATCACGGATTCCCTCACCAACCTGCTTTACAATACTGGCATTTTTTGCAATTAAATCCTCTCTGGTCATTCCCGGCTGGCGGGGAAATCCGGATGTTACCACAACAACATCAGCCCCAGCGATATCTTCATAATTCGCTGTCCCAGTTAGACTGCCATCGTAATTAAGCACCTGACCATTCTGTGACATATCTAATGCCTTACCCTTGGCAAATCCCTCGTAGATATCAAGTAACACAATGTCTCCAAGTTTTTTCTGTGCTAGAACAAATGCACACGTCGCTCCTACATTTCCTGCCCCTATAACCGCTATTTTTTTCTTTGAATTGGACATAACTCTAACCCTCTAATTAGCCCCAAGATTAGACATAAAATAAGTTAGATGGTTTAATTGCCGATGCAACCTGATATGATTAGCAAGCGTCTTATCTAAAAGCCGCCTATGACTGGCGTGAAATGTCCCGAATCTTTTGCGTGGGACGGTGATAAATTTGAGACTTGGTGTGCCTAAAGAACCAGAGAATGAAACAAGAGTTGGAATTGTTCCATCGAGTATGAAAAAACTGCTAAAAGCAGGATTCGAAGTCCTCGTTGAGAAGGGCGCTGGAATCGCGGCAAATTATTCTGATGCTGATTATGAAGCCGCGGGTGCTAAATTAGTTACTCGTCAAGATGCCCTTGGTTGTGAGAATATAATATGTATTAATTTCCCTGGCGTCGAGGGTATCGCAGAGCAGACAAACTTGGCTTGCGTCGCTGATCCATTCAGAAATCCAGATTATGTCAAACAATCCATTAAGGCCAAAATAACCCTTATGTCAATGGACATGATTCCACGAAGACTATCCCGAGCCCAATCGATGGATGTAAACTCAAGTCAGGATAATCTAGCGGGTTACAAGGCCGTATTACTTGGTGCAGCAAATGTCCCAAAAGGGATACCGATGATGACTACGTCTGCCGGTACTGTGAGACCAGCCAAGGTCGTGGTGATGGGAAGTGGAGTGGCTGGACTACAAGCGATTGCCACTGCTAAGCGATTAGGCGCGATTGTTTATGCTTCTGATGTGAGGAAATCTGCAGCCGAGCAAATTGAGTCTGTCGGTGGTCGATTTATCGAGGTCGACGGCATGGATGATTTTGAGGACGAATCTGGCTATGCAAAACCATTGACGCCGGAGTTTATTCAGAAAGTGAATGAGACTGTTTGCGGGGTTGCAAAAGATGCTGACATAGTCATAACCACTGCAAGAATATTTGGTAGACCTGCCCCGATAACAGTACCTAGCAAAGCTGTTGAGGAGTTCAAATCAGGAGCGGTTATCGTTGATATGAACGCTGATGTTGGTGGCAACTGCGAGGACACCAAGGTGGGTGAAATAGTCACCACTAACAACGGCGTGATAATTGTTGGTACCTCTAATTTACCCGGCACAATTGCCAACACAGCAAGCATGCTATACTCAAACAATCTAACTACATTCATTACTTCACTTGTAAGCGATGGTGCAATAACCATCAATGAGGATGATGATATACTGTTTGGGGCGCCTGAAGGTTCGGATTTCTATGTCAGTGGCATGGGCGGAGTCCTAATTTGCTCTGACGGGAAAATGCATGATAAGCAGACCAGATTAGCGGGGGTGATAGAATGACACCGGAGTTATTAATTGGTAGCATCACATTATTTGTGTTGTCTATATTCCTTGGCTTTGAACTGATTACTAAGGTACCTGCAACCCTGCACACTCCATTAATGAGCGGTGCTAACGCTATTTCTGGCATCAGTATTGTTGGAGCGTTGATTGGTGCAAACGTCGCTTACGAGGCAGGTGATACTGCATTTTCAGGAATTTTGGCATTTATTGCGGTTGTATTGGCGATGATCAATGTTGTAGGTGGCTTTGCAGTCACTAATCGAATGCTCAATATGATTGCTGGCAAAAAGAAGGGAGGGGCCTGATTTGGAATTTAGTGAATGGACGTCAATTGGCTACCTTATCGCCGCAGCATTGTTCATCTTTGGACTAAAGAAACTCGGCCATCCACGAACCGCACCGCGTGGTAACCAACTAGGTGCAATGGGTATGTTAGTTGCCGTGATTACCACTATACTGGACATGCAATTAGCCGAAGCCGATGCTGAATGGACATTAATAATTGCTGGATTAGTTATTGGTTCCTCTATCGGATATTGGATGGCAGTTAAAGTTGAAATGACGGGAATGCCTGAGTTAGTCGCTTTATTCAACGGGTTTGGTGGTGCTGCCTCTGCTTTAGTAGCCCTGTCTGAAACATGGCGCTACATTGAAGGTACTGCCTTGCCAACTGGGCTACAACTTACTGTTACCATGGTTGCAGCCGGACTCTCTGCACTGGTTGGTTGGATGACTTTGTCAGGTTCATTGCTAGCAATGCTCAAGTTGAAAGGTGGCATTGAAATTTTTGGGAAGTGGATTAAAACGCCAACATGGGGCCCAAGTTGGCTAAACGGAGTCAAGGTTTTGCTAATTATTGCTGCTTTTGCCCTGATTTATTACGGAATCGATAACCCGACTGACAAAAATGTTGTTTATGCTCTGATAGGAGTTTCATCACTGCTTGGCATATTGCTGGTGCTGCCTATTGGTGGTGCTGATATGCCGGTAGTCGTGTCATTACTAAACTCACTTTCCGGTATCGCTGCGGCATTCACCGGTTTTATAATTAACAATTCAGTTTTGATTGTTGCAGGTTCTTTAGTGGGGGCATCTGGACTAATTCTCACGTTCATCATGTGTAAGGCAATGAATAGAACATTGCCAGATGTATTGTTCAAAGCGTTTGGTGGCTCCGGTGAAAAGCAATCCCTTACTCGCACCAAGGTTGGTTCTGATGCAGACGAGGTGGCAATGATGCTGGATGGTGCTCAAAAAGTAATCATTGTTCCGGGTTATGGAATGGCAGTATCACAGTGCCAACATCAGGTTAAGGAATTCGCTGATCTAATTGCTGAAAAATATGATACTGAAGTCTCGTATGCTATTCATCCAGTAGCTGGAAGAATGCCAGG